>JACZQL010000491.1 GCA_022545745.1 Deltaproteobacteria bacterium
CGTAGCGCGAACAGTGCCATCTTGCGAGGTAAAAGTGAAAAAGTTAATTCGAACCGATCAGCCGAGACTGCGAGAGTGCGTCTTGCTGGCGTCCGTCTCGTAGTCCTCGCGCCGGCGGTTCAGCCATTCGAGCGCGGTACCGCTGAGGATGCGCTCCTTGATCGTCGGGGACAGATCGGACTCTTCGACGAGTTTTCCGGGGCGGTGCTCGCCCAGCGGAAAGGGATAGTCGGTGCCCAACATGAGGCGGTCTGCCCCGACCAATTCGTACAGGAATAGCAGTGTACGAGGGTCGTGCACTATCGTATCAAAGTAGAGTTTGCGAAAATACGCCCCGGGTTCCCTGGGGACCGTACGGGATTTCCCGATGGCTGAGTAGCCGTGGGTAATCCGACCGAGCAGGTAGGGAAGGGCTCCGCCGCCGTGGACTAGGCAGACATTCAGCGGCGGATAGCGATCCAGGACTCCCCCGAAGATCAGCGAGGCCGCTGCAATGGCGCTGTCCATCGGGTTGCCGATCAGGTTACTGAGAAAGTAGCTTCGCAACCGGTCAGATGCTGCCACCCGGTGGGGGTGTAACTGAATGAGCACCTCAAGATCTGCCGCCCGGGCAAAAAACGGTCGGAAACCCTCCTCGTCCAGGTTGGCGCCGTTAACGTTGGTACCGATCTCGACCATGTGGATCCCCAGGTCCTTGACCGCATAGTCCAGCTCCTCGACAGCCGCTCTGCTGGATTGCATAGGCACTGTCGCCACTGGAATCAGGCGTCCTTCGGAAGCGCTGGCTGTGGCGACGTTGGTTTCGTTAAAGAGCCTGGACAGCGCCTGCCCCTGCCGCTCTTCGAGCTGGTAGCCAACGATGGTCATTGGCGGGGACAGAACTTGGCGCTCTATTCCTCGCTCGGCCATTGCCTGACGGCGTGCTGTTAAGTCGGAGAGAGACGGCAACAACTCGACCGGTTTATCCCCGCCAAGTCGAAGCCATAGACGGCCGCTCTTGTCCTCCTCAATGTGGCTCCCGTAAGGTGCACCGTTGCGCCGCACGGCATCAATCCATTCGGGTGGTGTGAAATGGGCATGAGTGTCGACAACCATCGTCCCGCTTTTGCTTTTATCCATCAAACGCCCATCCTTTCCCGAGTTCTATCCTTTGCAGACTAGGTTTCCCCTATGTTCGCGCGGCGGCTCTATCACTGGAGGTAAATTCTGGAATTGCTGGCGAAATTCTGTTAGTCACTGCTTGTCATTACTATCTGATCGAGAATTCACGTCAGCATGTTACGTCTTAGCCAATGCTTCGAGGTGTCGACTTTCCACCATGCGAAGAAAAATCCGGGCTGCAAACTACCAGCGACCTTGGGGTATGTCAATTGTGTCCTCCCATGTTACTCCAAATTTAAACTGCCCCGGAATAACTTTCACCTGTCTCTTGACAACAACAATTATATTGAAATATGGTTTTGGTACTCCATGGGTGCCTTACGCATGAGTTTCTGATTGTGGCGACTGATCAGGGGGACAAGTGCATGCAACGGCATCTGTGATGGGAAGTGGGTAGAATTGCTAATTTAGATAAAAGGAGGGAATTCCATATGAAAGGCATTGGATCATTACGGCGTTTATTTTGGATGATGATGGCCCTTGCGCCAGTAGGAATGTTTTTGTTTGTGGTCACGGCGCCAGCCCAATCGGCGAACCCTAAGCTCGCGGCAATGATCAAAAAAGCAGCCCAGGAAGGCGAGATCGTCTACCAGGGAGCTAACCCCAACCCTGGATTATCCGCCGCCAATATGCTGCGCGACATGTCGAGCCTGACGGAGAAGCGTTTTGGCGTCAAGATCAAGATAAAGATCGACAATGCACTCAGTTTTCCCGCGTCCACGGCCAAGGCGCTGACCGAGATCATGGTCGGTGCTCCGCCATCCTTCGACCTGATGTACCAAACCTCGGTGTCTGGGTCGCCGCTATACAAGAACAACGCCGTTGAGCGCATCCCCTGGTTGAAAATCTTCTCACACATCAGTAGTAAAGATCTCGAGTGGAAGGGACTGGCCCCCATTATCGATACTCGCTTCGTCCTACCTGAATACAATACGAATCTTGTCAAACCTAAGGACGTTCCTAAGAGCTGGGACGATCTCCTTGACCCTAAGTGGAAAGGGAAGCGCGGAATGCTCATTTACCCGGACCCCTGGAAACTACTCTCCCAGCCAAACGCCTGGGCCGGGGAAAGGTAATGACTTTTTTGCAGAAGCGACTGC
>JACZQL010000492.1 GCA_022545745.1 Deltaproteobacteria bacterium
TCAACACGGACATCCTCGTTATCGGGTTTCTCGCCGAGACCATCATTCCCAGGATGTCCCGGTAAAACTCCTCCGACTGCTCGAGATTCCTGACGTTTAGGACCACGTGTCCAAGGATCGCTTGCTGGATACCCATCATTGAACCCCTTGTGTTACCTGCATGGGTGGACAACAACACCCGCCGACTCGCACAAGAGAATATCCACCTACCCTATTTCTGTCAACTTGGTTGAACCCCATGGGCGGACGTGACCTCCCCCCACTTTTAACCAATCTCCCTGGTTCGGTACCTCGACAGTTCTTGTGATACCTTGTATCATACCCCAGGAAAGGGTTCTAATCCCCTTCCCTCGATTTCTACAAACCTAGAGGAGGAAAATTCCCCATGGACGATCCGACTGGCATCAAAGCATCCGTCCACATCAGTTCTTCAGGGGCCGTGGATCCCGGTCACGAACTCTTTCGGGCCAAAGACCCGATGACAGTGGTCATTTTCGGTGCCTCCGGTGACCTTAGCAAGAGAATGTTGATCCCAGCCCTCTACCAACTCCAGGAATCCAACTACCTTCCGGATCGCTACGCCGTGGTAGGTTTTTCCAGAACTGAAATGACTGATGAGGCCTATAGGGAAGCCATGGTTGGCGAAATTCAGCAGCGAATCCAGGATGGGGAGAGGACGGTTCGTGCCGACAGTCCGTTGGTGCGTGCCCTGCACTACCAAGCGGGGAATGCCAATGAACTGGAGTCCTTCAAAAAGCTAAAGAAAAGACTCGAGCAGTTAGATAAGAAATTCCAGCTGCCTGGCAACCGATTATATTATCTCTCGGTGGCACCACAATTCTTTTCCACCATCATACACAATCTTTGTGCGGTAGGTCTCATCTGCGGCGCACGAGAGAAGAACTGGTCAAGGGTGATCATCGAAAAACCCTTCGGCCGTGATTTGGAGAGTGGGCTGAAGCTCAACCGGGACATCAAGGAGTCCCTGGAAGAAAGTCAAATTTACCGGATTGACCACTACCTGGGTAAGGAAACGGTCCAGAACATTTTGACTTTTCGATTCGGGAATTCCATATTCGAACCCCTGTTCAATCAAAAATACATCGATAACGTCCAGATCACCGTGGCCGAAACCTTGGGGATGGAAGGACGCCGCGGCGCTTTTTACGATACCGCAGGAGCCCTGCGAGACATCGTCCAAAACCACATGCTGCAACTGCTCTGCCTGATTGCCATGGAGCCCCCCTCCTCGTTGGAACCGCAGTCCATTCGGGATGAAAAGGTCAAGGTGTTGCGCGCTTTGGTTCCCCTCACACGCAGTGAAGTCGCGGCCTCCACGGTTCGCGGTCAGTACGGGATTGGCGATTTGGACGGGAAGCCTGTGAAGGGGTACCGGCAAGAGGAAGGGGTAGACCCAAATTCGGTGGTGGATACCTATGTGGCGCTTCGCACCAAAATCGACAACTGGCGTTGGGCCGGTGTCCCTTTCTTTCTGCGCACGGGTAAGCGGTTGGGTAACCGTGTGTCCGAGATCGCCGTCGAGTTTAAGCGTCCACCCCTCCATCTCTTCCAACAGCTTCCCGACAATAATGACATGGCACCAGTTAAAGCCAACACGAACGTGCTAGTCATGCGCATCCAACCCGATGAGGGGATCAGCCTTTCCTTTGCCTGCAAGCAGCCAGGCATGAGAATCGTACTCACCGAAGTCAATATGGATTTTCTATACAAGCATGCCTTTCAACAGCGCTCCCCAGAGGCCTACGAACGACTCTTGCTCGACGCCCTACGCGGGGACGCCTCCCTGTTCACGCGCTCGGACGAAGTCGAATTTAGCTGGAGGTTCATCACATCCATCCTCCAAGGCTGGGCGAATCTTCCTCCTCCGAAGTTTCCCAACTACTACCCGTTTACCGATGGGCCTGAGGAGGCGAATCGTCTGATGGAAGGCACTCAAACAGAGTGGCGTCAGGTGGGCAACATGGTCATCCGCACTCCCACCGAGTGATGGCAGGTCTTCGGACTCGAATCCCCTAGCAGGTTATTAAAAAAATCTGTTTGCAGGCTGGTCAAAAAGATCTCAGAGGCGAGGCTTCGGCGCGAGCTTAGCCGAGCGGCGCGCGAAAAATCGATGAGCGGAGGCGTACTTAGGCGGTACGTTGGAGCGACTCCGCTGGGAGCGGGAATGATTCCCGCCGCGATCGAGCGCAACTATCCTAAACGCCTGCTTAAGGCAGGCTGGTGGCATATGAGTCTTTTT
>JACZQL010000044.1 GCA_022545745.1 Deltaproteobacteria bacterium
AAATCTACAAGGACATGGAATCCCCCCGTCCCATGCAGCGTTTGATCCAGGGGGATGTGGGTTCTGGAAAGACCATCGTCGCTTGGTTTGCAGCGGTCAGGGCCATAGAAAATGGCTTTCAAGCCGCGTTGATGGCCCCAACGGAGCTTCTGGCCGACCAGCATTTCAGTCACCTCAAGACCTTTACAGAGGAGTTGAAAATTCCTTCTGCCCTTTTGATCGGCTCTCTTCCGGCGGCTGAAAAGAGAGAAATCATCCAGGGAATCGCAAATGGCGAAATCAGGTTCGTCGTGGGGACCCATGCTCTCATTCAAGAGAGTGTACGCATTCCAAAGTTGGGTCTCGGCATCATCGATGAACAACACAGATTCGGGGTGGTCCAACGAAGTGCCATGAAGCGGCTTTCAAATTGGAGAAATTCCACCGCCTTCTCACTTCCCCAACCTGATATTTTGCACATGAGCGCCACACCCATTCCCAGGAGTCTTGCCATGGTCCTGTACGGAGATATGGAGGTCTCGGCGCTGGATGAGTTGCCTCCGGGTCGAACCCCGGTCCAGACGAGGCTTTTTAAAGAGAGCGAGCGGGCACAGGTTTATGAGCTGGTCCGCGAAGAGATTCGCAAAGGGCACCAAGCCTACATCGTGTACCCACTGGTGGAGGAGTCCGAACGGCTCCCCCTCAAGGATGCCACGGGAATGGCTCATGAATTTTCCCAGGTGGTTTTCAAGCAGTTTCGCGTGGGGTTGCTCCATGGGAGGATCGCTGCCGATGAGAGAGAACAGATCATGCGGAGATTTAAGGAGGGTGCGCTCCAGATACTGGTGGCCACCACTGTCATCGAGGTGGGGATCGACGTGCCAAACGCCACCGTCATGGTGGTGGAGCATGCGGAACGCTTCGGCCTGTCGCAACTGCATCAACTTCGGGGGAGAGTAGGGAGAGGAAAGGATCCATCTCAGTGTTTTCTATTGCAATACGGGACCCAGAGCCGTGAGGCCCATAGGAGGCTTCATGCCATGGAGGAACTGCAAAACGGCTTCAAGATCGCTGAGGTGGACCTCCAGCTCAGAGGGCCGGGAGAAATTTTGGGTACCCGTCAGTCAGGTCTGCTGGATTTTCGCCTGGCCAGTGTGTCCCGAGACTCCCAACTTCTCCTGGAGGCACGTAGGGAAGCCCTTGAATGGCTTGCAGGCGATCCATTGCTAAAAGGGAAAGAGTCCCGGGCAATGAAAGAGGTATTAAAACACCGTTGGAGTAGAAGATTAGAGCTTGGCAGTATCGGGTAAGTTTGCACCAGATAAGAGGATAGCTTATAAATTAAGTAGCTTTCAGCTACTAGCAGTTAGCCATCAGCAATCAGCTTTCAGCAAGAAAACAAGCTAAATTTGATTCTCCATTTAGGTCTATTGCTGATGGCTGATAGCTCATCACTTTGAGTTCAATCCTGTGAATTTCAATCGGATCAACAGACTTCCTCCCTACGTCTTTAATATCATTAACGACTTAAAGCAGGAGGCAAGGCGGAGGGGCGATGACATCGTCGACTTCGGCATGGGAAATCCGGACCAACCCAGTCCCCCCCATGTGGTCAATAAACTGATCGATGCAGCAAAGAAACCAGCAAACCATCGCTACTCGGTCTCCCGCGGTATCTACAAGCTACGGCTTGCCATCGCGGA
Source organism: Deltaproteobacteria bacterium (assembly GCA_022545745.1). The sequence goes on from JACZQL010000044.1 coordinate 1,683, forward strand.
TTGGTATAAGAATCGGTTTCAGGTGGACATCGACCCCGACGCCGAGGCCATTGTCACCCTTGGATCTAAGGAAGGACTGGGGCATCTTGTCCTGGCGATTTTGGACCCTGGTGACGTTGTTTTCTGCCCAAGCCCTACCTATCCGATTCATCAGTACTCAGTGATCATTGCCGGGGGCGATCTCAGAAGCATTCCGCTCCATTCCAGCGAGAGTTTCTTTGAGCATTTGCAGGAGGCAATCAAGCAAACCTGGCCTAAGCCGAAACTCCTGATCATCAACTTTCCCCATAATCCTACGACGGAAGTGGTGGACCTGGATTTTTTCCGTCGTATTGTTGATTTTGCTAAGGAGCATGGCCTCCTCGTCATCCACGACCTGGCCTACGCGGATATTACATTTGACGGGTATGAGCCTCCGAGTTTTCTCCAGGTGCCCGGAGCTAGAGATATAGGAATTGAATTCTTCTCTCTGTCGAAAAGCTACAATATGCCTGGATGGAGAGTGGGGTTTGCCGTGGGGAATCACGAGATGGTGAATGCCCTAGCTCGCATTAAGAGTTACCTCGATTACGGGATGTTTCAGCCGGTGCAGATTGCGGCGATCCACGCCCTGAATGGCCCCCAGGCTTGTGTGGAGAAAATACGGCAAACCTACTGCAATCGCCGGGATACGCTGGTGGATGGATTGGAACGAGTCGGCTGGAAGATCAAAAAACCCAAAGCGACGATGTTTGTATGGGCCGAGATCCCCGAACCCTGCAAGAAGATGGGGTCCGTCGAGTTTTCCAAGTTTCTTTTGGAAAGAGCTAAGGTGGCGGTCTCTCCGGGGATAGGCTTCGGGGAGTATGGAGACGCCTTCGTCCGTTTTGCCCTCATCGAGAATGAGCACCGCACCCGTCAGGCCGTAAGGACCATTCGCAAGGCCTTGGGTGAGGGGCTCGGCTAGTTCAAATAATGCCATGGCCAAATCGAGCGAGATCCGTCGGGTCAAGATAGGAATGCTGGGTTCGGGAACGGTTGGGGAGGCCATCCAGGAACTTGTTTTTAATGGGGATTTAGCAGACAGGCTGGGTGTGATGGTTGAGATTGTAAAAATCTACACCCGCCATCCAAAGCAGAAAAAATGGTATTCGACTCACCCTTCTCTGTTCACCACAAAGGCCCACGAGGTTACGGATCATCCGGATGTTGATATCGTTATCGAAGTCCTGGGTTCTCAACAGAAAAAAGACCTAATTGTTTTTAAAGATTATGTGATTCGGGCCATGCAAAAAGGCAAGTCCGTTGTCACCTCAGATAAGGCCATCCTGGCAACCTACGGTAAGGAGATATGGGCGGCAGCCGACAGGTACGGGCAGGAAATCGGGTTCGAGGCCACCGTAGGTGGGAGCATTCCGATTATCAAGTCACTCAGGGAAAGCCTTGCTGCAGAAGAACCCGAGGCGATCTACGGGATCGTCAATGGGACTTGCAACTACATCCTAACGGAGATGAAGAACGGTGGGAAATCATACGAAGATGCCCTACGTGAGGCCCAAGAGCGAGGTTACGCCGAGACGAACCCGGAAATGGATGTGGCCGGGATGGACGCAGAGGCGAAGTTGATCCTTTTAAGTACTGTGGTTTTTGGCCTGCAACTGGAACCAGGTGTCATTTACCGCAGAGGAATCGACGAAATCCATGCCATCGACTTCCAGTACGCTTGCTCTAAGGGATCCAGCACCATAAAATCACTGGCCGTGGCCAGGAATGAGGAGGGGACCATTCAGGCCTTTGTCTCCCCTGTGCTTGTGCCCAATGAACACTTCTTATCCAATATAGACGGGGTTACCAACGCCATCTTTTTTAAGAGAAAAGGCAGCGAGCAAGAATCGAGCAACACCCATCCCGGTTGGAACTACTCTTTCATTGGCCCTGGAGCGGGAGGTGGGCCGACCGCGGTGGCCATTTTAGGTGACCTGTGCCACCTGGTGCGACAGCCTCGACAGAAAGGGGTCAGTTCTAACCTGTGGAGGAAATCGGGGGGGCCTTCAGTTCAGCCTCAGGATCTCATCAAGGCAGACTTTTATGTGAGGTTTGTGGTCAAAGATCAGAGTGGTATCGTGGGTGATATTTGTCGGATCTTCGGGGACAAGGGAGTGAACATTTCGGAAGTTTGGCAGTTGAACCATGGTGAAAAGGAGTTGGAAGGTTTAGCCCGGAAGTATCATTTGACTGAAAAGTCCACAAAGATTCTCCCCTTTGCTATTACCTTGGAACGGACCACCATAGGACAGATAAAAAAGGCGCTGGACATTATTCGAAAGAGGGATTTTATATTAGTGGAGCCCATTTGGCTTCCAATCTGGAGTCATTGAAGATATGGCAAGAGCTATGAAGTACGTCATTCTGCAAGGGGATGGCATGGCGGATTTCCCTATCGATAGCCTCGGGGGGAAAACCCCACTCGAGGCTGCAAGGACACCCAATATGGATTGGCTCGCCGCCCACGGATCCTTTGGCCTTGCCTATACGATTCCAGAGGGTCTTCCCCCAGGGAGCGATGTAGGGAATATGAGCATTCTCGGTTATAACCCTATGACTTACCACACCGGACGGGCGCCACTGGAAGCAGCCAGCATGGGGGTGAAACTCAACGCAAGTGACATCGCCTTCCGCTGCAATTTGGTGACTCTGAAAAATCATGGGAACACCCATATCATGGAGGACTTTGCAGCGGGACATATCTCCACAGAGGACGCAGCTGAGATCATTGGAGATTTGGGGCGTCATTTGGGAGGAGAAGGAGTCGAATTTCATCCAGGTGTGAGCTACCGCCACCTCATGGTCTGGCGCGATGGTAAAGAGGAGATGAAAACCACCCCACCCCACGATATCACTGATAAGGAGACCGGGCCTTATCTTCCCGAAGGCGATGGGGCCCCCTTCCTTCGTAAACTCATGGAGGCTTCACAACCATTACTTGATAAGCATCCGATCAATCTAAAAAGGGAAAAGAGCGGAGAGAGAAAGGCCACCTCCATCTGGCTTTGGGGACAGGGCAAAGCACCCCAATTGCCCACCCTAAAGGACAGATTCGGCATCAGCGGGGCTGTCATATCGGCGGTGGACCTCGTGAAAGGACTTGGGGTCTATGCCGGGCTCGAACGGGTATCTGTCCCCGGAATCACCGGATTTCTTGATACCAATTATAAGGGGAAGGGTGAGTACGCTTTAGAGGCATTAAAGAAAAAAGATTTGATCTTCATACATGTGGAAGCCCCCGACGAGGCCGGCCATATGGGCAGTGCCGAGGAGAAGGTCAAGGCCATTGAGGCCTTTGACGAAAAGGTTGTTGGGACCGTTCTCCACGGATTGAAACAGTGGCCTGATTGGCGGATCCTTCTCCTTCCGGATCATGCAACCCCCGTTGCCCTGAAAACCCATGTTGCCGGACCTGTTCCTTTTGTTCTATGCTCCTCTGACGAGAAAGCAGAGGCCCAACCCTACGGTTTCAATGAAACCGACGCGAACAAGAGTGGGGTTGTGGTGAAAGAGGCCCACACTTTGATAGAAGGGCTCATAGAAGGGAGGAAGCCATGGATCGAAACCTCGCCCTAGAGGTAGTCCGAATCACGGAAGCGGCCGCGCTTGCCTGTGCGCGCCAGATGGGAAAGGGAGATGAGAAGCTAGCGGACCAGGCGGCCGTGGATGCCATGCGTCAGGCCTTCGACAGTGTCTCCTTCAACGGCACCGTAGTCATTGGAGAGGGGGAGAGAGATGAAGCCCCCATGCTCTATATCGGTGAGAGGCTGGGAGACAGTAGAGGCGTCGCCGTTGACATCGCTGTAGACCCTCTCGAGGGGACCACCATCTGCGCCAACGGAGGACCCAATGCCCTTTCCGTTATAGCCATTGCCGATCAGGGGAAATTCCTGCACTGCCCGGATACCTACATGGACAAAATTGCTGTGGGTGCGGAGGGGAGGGGGGTTATCGACCTTGATAAGAGTCCCACGGAGAATCTCAGACTGCTCGCTGAGGCCAAGGGGCGTCGGGTGGAAGATTTAACGGTGATTATCCTCTATCGTCCACGCCACGAGGCCCTGATCGAAGAGGTACGAAAAGCAGGGGCGCGCATCAAGCTGATCAGCGATGGAGATGTTGCAGCGGCCATTGCCACCACAAAACCCGAGACCGGGATTGACCTGCTGATGGGAATCGGCGGCGCACCCGAAGGGGTCCTGGCGGCGGCGGCCCTGCGCTGTGTGGGGGGAGACATGCAGGCCCGGTTGAAGCCACGCAACCCGCAGGAAATCGAGCGAGCCCAGGGCATGGGAATCCAGGACATCGAAAAAAAGTATTCCATAGAGGAGCTGGCCGACGGAGAGGTCATGTTCGCTGCCACGGGCGTAACGGACGGAGAATATCTCAAAGGGGTTCGATTTTTTACCGGTGGAGCCACCACCCAGTCCGTGGTGATGAGATCAAAAACGCGGACCAATCGTGTTGTGAACGCGACCCATAATTTCAAATTCAAGCCGGGTTATTAAATCCAGAGATTCCCTGTGGCTGCGAGGAAGAAGAGAGCCAAACGCAACAAGATCCCTGTCGCGCTCATTTTCGTATCGGGTATTCTGCTCGCAGTGCTGGCCTGGTTTTTCTGGAGCGAGCTCGAAAGACTCACTGAGCCGGCGCAAAAAAAGCTAGCGGCAAAACGGACCAGAGAGTCACTTCCAGAAGAGATATCAGAGCAGGAACGAAAAGATCTCGACCAACTGCTAAATCGCCGCTAGTGCCCTGTAACACCTTCCTTTCGTTGAATCGGAAACCATTGCAAAGAGGAAGTATTGGAGAGTTGCTTTTATTCCTTTATTGCCTGTATCATCGTAAAGCTGAAATCTGTTCAGGTAAAGTTGGTCTAGCAAATTTGAGGAGTAAACGTCATGCCTCCCAGTGTATTCCCCACCGGCGTCACGATTTGCTGGCCCGACAAGGCCCACAATAGCTACGTGATATTTGACACCAAAGACGGTTTTACCCGCCTGATCGATATGAATGGGAACCAGGTGAAATTCTGGACTGGTCGCGCGATGCCCTGCGAGATGATTGACCCGGCATTGACTAAAGGAGAGCGGGGCCATGTCTTTGTGGGCGAGCGAGTCCCTGATATTCAGGTGAGCGATGTTATCCGCGAACTCGATTGGAATGGAAATATCATTTGGGAGTGGGGGAAGAAGGCGCCAGGCGGTAAAGCCCGGCAGCATCACGACCAAGACCGCCTGCCCAACGGCAATACCCTAGTCCTTGCCGATCTCATACATGTGGTTCCAGAGATCTCGGATAAGCAGGTCCAGGATAGTGTCGTTTATGAAGTGACTCGGGATGGCGATATTGCTTGGCAATGGATTGTCTCCGAACATTTGGAGGAATTAGGATTCCCTGCCCACAAGCTGCGCCAGTTAAGGCAGGAGATCAAGGGTTTCGGATTGGTTTCAGTTCTAATTCAAAACAACCTGGCGCCGCTTGGGCCGAATAATTGGTTCGAGCAGGGCGATAAACGGTTCCACCCGGACAATTTGATGGTCTCCTGCAGGTCGGGTAGCTACCTCGCGATCATTGACAAGAAGACAGGCATTATATGTTGGCGGTTGGGCCCTGACTATCCGGGTGCCCATGACCTATCCAAGAAATCATTCGCAGGCGAGTTCCCACGACCAGTCGATTCCACATCTGGACAGCACGACCCTCATATGATCGCCGAAGGACTCCCCGGTGCCGGTAATATTCTGGTCTTTGATAATCAAGGACCTGCGGGTTACCCTCCGTTTTACAAAGGATTAATGGAGGGCTCGCGAGTTATCGAAATCGATCCCATTACCAAACAGATTGTCTGGCAATATGACGCGTCGTGTTCGGGAAGACCCTATTGGGAATTCTACAGCGCTCATGTCAGCAGCGCGCGCAGACTACCTAATGGTAATACCCTAATTTGTGAGGGGGAGCATGGCAGAATCTTTCAGGTTACACCTAAGGGCGAGATCGTCTGGGAATACGTCAGTCCGTTTTATGATCCCCGACTCCCAGCGGATTGTTCTCGTGGACGGGCAGGAACAAATCAATGCTACAGAGGGCAGCCAGTTCCCTATGATTGGGTGCCAGAGGGAAC
>JACZQL010000493.1 GCA_022545745.1 Deltaproteobacteria bacterium
AACTATCCTAAACGCCTGCTCAAGACAGGCTGGCGGCATATGAGTCTTTTTCAGCAGCCTGCTAGCTGAAATGTGATCTCACAACGCAAAAGACAAGGAGGTGAAGGATATGAATGTTAAACGGTCAGTGATCAGTATGGGGGTTCTTGCCTCTATGCTATTGGTTCTCAGTGCTCCTGCCGATCTCTTTGCGCAAAAGCGCAAGGAGCTGGCCATGGGTCCGTACTTTCAGACCCTAAAGCCCAATGACTACGTTGATGCTTCCATCGCTCGGGGTAAGAAGCGCTACAATGAGCTTGGATGTGCTGGTTGTCACCCCAGAGGAGGGACCATCGGTGGTACGGCTGTGGATGCGTCCGGGACCAGGATGAATATTGAGATCCCTACTCTTCGGGGAGCCGCTCTGCATTATCCACGTAGGGCTGCCTCGGGGTTCTTGGCCACCATTGGCATGATGAACGACCTCTGAAACACCATTTTCCTTGGCCGTGAGCCAATGGATCCCAACTCGCAAGAATACATGGATCTCTACACCTACGTGGCTTCGCTCACTCCAGAAGTTTATACGTCCATGAAGGCGTGGGAGAAGAAGAGAATCCAGGTTGAGAAAAAGATGGCTGCTGGAAACCCGTGTGCGGCGAAAAACCCATGCGCGGCGAATCCATGTGCAGCGAAAAATCCGTGTGGAGCCAGAAACCCATGTGCATCGAAGAATCCCTGTGGCGGCTGATAAGAGGAGCATAGAGGAAATTCTTTGTCGGGTAACAAGGGAGGGTTTTTACCCTCCTTTGTTTTAGCATGTCATCAACTCGGAGCGGAATGAATTTTGCATGAACAGTGTGAGTATTTTAGCGGTTTTCCTGTTTTTCATTCTATCGATACCCAGTTCCTTGGTTGCCCAGAGTGCAACCAAGGGTGACCTTAAAGTAGGGGAGGGGGTCTATAAGGAAATCTGTTTTGCCTGTCACGGGTTGAAAGGTGACGGTAAAGGGCCAGGCTGGTTCAATACCAAGCCAAGCCCGCAGGTCTTTATCAATTCTGTCTACATGTCACGCCTGACGGATGAATATATCTTCAACGTCGTGAAATACGGTAAACTCGCAGTGCTCAAAAGACAGATACCCAATAAAAAGTTGGAGGCGGTTGCCATGCCGTCCTTTGGTGATGTTTTAGAGGATAACCAGATTCGTGACCTGATCAAATTCGAACGGGGTTTCAGCCAGGGAGGACCCCAGTCGGCCGAGATGAGAGAGATCTTTGACGCTGCCTGCGCGATTTGTCACGGCAAGGGAGGCAGGGGAGATGGGGAAAGGCCGAGTAAAGTCCAACCTGCGCCGAAGTATTTTGTCAGTTTAATCCAACCCTCTCCCATGAACTTGACAGATCCCCAGCTCATGGCTCGATTCAAGGACGATTTTCTGTTTTCCCTCATTAAAAAGGGAAAAATCGGCGCCGTGGTGGAGGACAAGTTCGATACCATGCAACCCTTTGGCCAAGTACTTAGCGATAAAGAGATTTGGAGCCTGATACGCTATATTCGGGAAACCTTTGTTAAGCCAAATAGAGAGCGAGATGGCGCTAAAAACGGGAAGTAGAGTCCTAATTTTTATGGCCTCACTATTGACCGTCCTTCCGTCCTTTGCACAACCGTCCACAGACGTTCACGCATCAGCTAAACCCTTTTACTTGACGGCCAACCAGATTCAGACCCCTCGTGAGGAGTTCAGTGGAATACTGCGTGGCAAAATGATCGGTCAGCTGACCCCACCCGTTCGCACCGCTCCCAAGACCAAATCGGCTAGCGGAAAAATTTGTCCCCATGATCATGAGCAGCTTTATGTCCCGCCAGGGACTTTTACCATGGGAAGTACTAAGAAGGAGAGGGAATATGCCTATGGTCTCGATAAGGAGGTCACCCGCCGCTATGGATGGTATGAAAAGGAGACGAGAAGGACGCCAAGGACCGATAGCTTTTGCATGGATCGCTACCCGGTAACCAACGGCCAGTACAAGATATTCGTGGATGAGACCAGTCACCAGCTACCTGATATCACGGCAGAGGCCTACCAGCTTCAGGGTTTTTTGGTCCACCCTTATGACAAGGTCAAGGAATTCCTCTGGCGAGGCGATTCTTTTCCAACAGGCCGGAAAGACCATCCTGTGGTCCTGGTGAGCTATCACGATGCCGTCTCCTATTGCGAGTGGAAGGGGAACAAATTGAGGGCCAAGTACCGTTTGCC
>JACZQL010000045.1 GCA_022545745.1 Deltaproteobacteria bacterium
GCACCGTACCAAAAGGTGATCTTTCGATTGGTTTTGATCCGGCGTAGCTGGTCAAAGATATGCGAGCGCAATGGGGCCATTCCAGCGCCGCCACCAATGAAGACCATCTCGTTATCGGTATCCCTGGCGAAGAACTCGCCAAAGGGCCCAGAAATGGTGACCTTATCGCCCGGTCGTAGGTTAAAGATGTACGAGGACATTTTACCCGGTGGCACAGAGTCGGGTGCCTCTGGGGGCGGCGGACAAATTCGGACATTTAGCATGATGATGCCTTTTTCCTCGGGATAACTCGCCATGGAATAGGCACGGGTAACCGCCTCGTTGACCCTTGACTCGTAACGCCACAGATTGTACCTGTCCCATTCGTCGCGGTATTCCTGCTGAATGTCGAAGTCCTTGTACTTGAGATGGTGGGGAGGGCACTCGATCTGGATATAGCCACCGGCTCGAAAGTCAACATGTTCCCCCTGGGGGAGCTCCAGTGTGAGCTCCTTGATAAACGTGGCAACATTTGGATTGGAGCGGACAGTGCATTCCCACTTTTTTACCCCGAAGACCTCGTCGGGGATCCGAATCTTCATGTCCTGCTTGACGGCCACCTGGCACGCCAAGCGTTCTCCGTCAGCAGCCTCCCGTTTGGTGATGAAGGAAAGTTCGGTCGGTAGTATCACCCCGCACCCTGCGAATGCGGTAACGCGGCATTGCCCGCAGGTACCCTGACCCCCGCAGGCAGAGGCCAGGAAGAGTCGCGCGTCGGCGAGGGCACCCAATAATTTACCACCAACGGCCGTTTGAACTGTTTTTTCGTCATTGATGGTAACCGACACCTCCCCGGTCGCTACCAGTTTCGATCGGGCGGCGATAATGCCAAAGACCAGGACCATGACAATGACCGTAAAAAGTGTGACCCCAAGACCAATTTCAAGCATCGAAGTACCTAACTAACCAAACTCAGAAATTGCTTAACTGCCGATTATCCCCGATTTTCGCAGATAAAGATCCGGCCATCTCACCGCAGAGGCGCAGAGGTCGCAGAGACCGGATTTTTTGTTTGTCGGGAGACGACGACAAACAAAAACATATCTCCGTTGAAGCCTTAAGGTTTTGCCCAATCGCCGTCTCCCGGTTGGGCAAAAATTCTTCCCTTTGCGTACTCTGCGTCTCTGCGGTGAAATTCTTAAAAAGTTCCTTGTCTGCGTCCATCTGAGTGGGTCTGCGGTTAAAAAACATAAATAATTAAATGCCCGAAAAGGCCATGAACCCAAGTGCCATCAAGCCAACGATAATAAAGGTGATCCCTAGACCCTGGAGCCCCGCAGGGACGTCACTGTATTTCAGTTTTTCACGGATACCGGCCAGGGCGATGATGGCCAGACTCCAGCCCACACCGGTGCCGAGGCCGTAAACAACGCTCTCACCAAAGACGTAATCGCGCTCTACCATGAACAACGTCCCACCCAGTATCGCGCAGTTTACAGTGATCAAGGGAAGGAAGATGCCGAGGGCGTTATATAGGGCCGGGAAGAATCGATCCAAGGCCATCTCCAGTATCTGGACCATGGCGGCGATGACACCGATATAACTGATGAGGCCGAGAAAGCTGAGATTGACCCCCGGCAGACCGGCCCAGGCCAAGGCACCATCTTTGAGGAGAAATTGAAAGATTAAGTTGTTAGTTGGGACGGTAATTCCTTGCACCACGATGACCGCCACTCCCAACCCTAAAGCGGTTTCGATCTTTTTGGAGACGGCGAGAAACGTGCACATCCCCAGGAAAAATGCCAGGGCAAGGTTTTCCGCAAACACCGATCTTACGAATAGGCTCAAATACCCTTCCATTAGATCACCTCGGTCCTGTGGACTACGTGGATCCGATACTCGGTTTGCTCCACCTGTTCGGTCTTCCAGGACCTCAGCCACCAGATGAAAAGCCCGATGATAAAAAAGGCGCTTGGTGGTAACAGCATAATGCCCACTGGGTAGAACCAGCCACCCTCAGTAACCAGCGGGAACACCGTATATCCCAGTAGGGTTCCGGAGCCAAATAGCTCCCTGATGGTCCCGACGATAATCAATATGAGGCTATATCCCAGACCATTCCCGAGACCATCGAGAAAACTCAGGCCCACACTGTTTTTCATCGCATACGCCTCCGCCCGACCCAGCACGATACAGTTCGTGATAATCAGACCAACGAACACGGACAATTGTTTGCTGAGCTCATAGGCAAACGCCTTCAACATTTGATCCACAATGATGACCAGTGAGGCGATGATGGTCATCTGCACGATAATGCGAATACTGCTCGGAATATGGTTCCGGATCAGGCTGATGGCGGCATTGGAACAAACCAGCACAGCCGTCAAAGCAAGGGACATCATCAATGAAGTTTCCAGCTTGGACGTCACGGCCAGTGCTGAGCACACCCCCAGAATCTGAAAGGCGATGGGGTTATTGTTAAAGAGTGGATCGGTGATGACCTTTTTTGCTTCGCTTGCCATAATTTTACCTCGCTACTATCAGCCTGCGGGTCTAAATTTCTTCAGATAAGTTCCGAACCCTTCGGGACCGAGCCAATAGTGGATCAGATTCGTGACTCCATTGGCTGTGAGGGTCGCGCCTGCCAGTCCGTCTATCTTAAACTTGGCCTCAGGATCACCCGGTGCGACCGTGCCCTTGATGACCCTAATCTGAGGCTTTTCGGCCTCACCGTAAACCACTTTTCCGGTCCAATTATTGCGCCACCTTGGATTGTCGATCTCAGCCCCCAATCCTGCCGTCTCTCCCTGTTCATAAAATCGTAGTCCGAAAATAGTGTTGGCATCGCGTTTCAGAGCTATGTAGGCGTACATCGTTGACCAGAGACCATATCCGTGTACCGGCAAGAGAATTAATTTCGTTTGGCCCTCCTCTTTCACGAGGTAGACAACGGCGTATTTGGACCTCCTGCGGATTTGGGCGATATCTCGGTCTGGTGGAATTTTAACGCCCATTTCGGGATCTTTCGCTGCCTGTCGCTGGTCGTACTGGTTAGGATCCATGGTGTCCACGTACTCACCGGTTGAGAGGTCGACGACCTTGGGCTCTACCTGCTTAAAGAGCTCGTCGATGCTCACGCCTGGCTTGAGCAAACCGGCCACTTCCAGGATGATCTTCTTTCTGTCTAGTTCTTGGTTTCTTTGCTGTAGCGGTTGCAGTTTGACAGCGGCCGTCGAGACGAGGATCGAGCAGACCAGGCAGAGTGCCAGTGCGACGATCAGCGTCTTCCGCGTGCTGTCGTTTGGCATGTTACGGAAGGTCGCGAGCCAACCCGTGCGGGGTGGAGTCGGCACTGCATCGCTAGGCACTGCGTAGCCTCCTCCTTCGGATATTTAGCTGTACCACGACGTAGTCAATGAGTGGGGCAAAGATGTTGGCGAACAAAATGGCAAGCATCATCCCTTCAGGAAAAGCAGGGTTGGCACTGCGAACGACGACCGCCATACAGCCGATGAGGAGGCCAAAGACCCACCTTCCCGCACTGGTCATCGCTGCGCTGACCGGGTCGGTGGCCATGAACACCGTGCCAAAAGCAAACCCGCCCACCACCAGATGCCAGTACCAGGGCATAGCAAACATCGGGTTGGTATTACCTCCAACCAAGTTGAGAAGGAGCGCTGTTAATATCATCCCAAGGGTCACCCCCGCCATGATACGCCAGGATGCGATCCGGGTGTATAGCAAGAAAACTGCCCCGAGAAGGCAGGCCAGTGTCGAAGTTTCACCCATGGATCCTTGGACCTGACCGAAAAAGGACTGGGTCCAGGTAATTCCCGCCTGGTGAATTGCATCCATCCCGCCAATCGCAGCCAGGCCTAAAGCGGTTGCTCCGCTGAACCCGTCTACTGCGGTCCATACAGCGTCCCCTGACATCTGCGCTGGGAAGGCGAAAAAAAGAAAGGCACGTCCGGTCAGTGCTGGGTTCAGGAAGTTCTTGCCGGTCCCCCCGAAGATCTCCTTTCCTATGACGACACCAAACGAGATCCCGAGTGCGACCTGCCAGAGAGGAATGGCAGGAGGCAGCGTTAGTAGAAATAGAATGGAAGTAACGAGAAACCCCTCGTTGATTTCATGATTGCGAATCCCGGCAAATAGCGCCTCCCAAAACCCGCCTACGGCCAGCGTAACGACATAGATCGGCAAAAAGTAAAGCATGCCGTGCCACACATTGGCCCAGATGCTGGCCGGGTCGTATCCGATGCCGAGCCCGTTGAGCACAGCCCCGCGCCAACCGGGCGCTGACTCGATGCCCATACTTGCCATAGCCGTGTTTGCCTGGTAGCCGGTATTCCACAGGCACACCAGGATACCAGGGCCCAAGGCCCACACAACGTAGACCATGACCCGTTTGAGATCGATCCCGTCGCGCACGTGGGGGGCATCCCGGGTCACCTCTGGCGGAGAGAAGAGAAAGCCATCGACCATCTCATAGAGCACGTAAAATCGCTCGTATGGCCCGCCTTTGGCAAAACGTGGACGCAATCCCTCGAGCCAGCGTCGTAACCACTCCATTTGGATCAGCCTTCCCTCTCTATTCGCTCGAGATTGGTTCTGAGCAAAGGTCCAAAATCATATTTACTCGGACATACGAACGAGCACAGGGCCAGGTCCTCCTCGTCCAACTCCAGGCATCCGAGGGTCTGAGCCACGTCTGTGTCTTCAACCACCAGGGCCCGCAACAATTGCGTGGGCAAAATGTCCAGAGGCATGACCTCCTCGTAACTGCCTATGGGTACCATGGCCCTTGGGCTGCCGTTGAGTAAGGTGGTCAAGCCAAATTGTCGCTTCCTGGAAAAGCTCGTCCAAAAGACGTTAATGGCGGAATAGTGATTGAGCCCAGGTAACAGCCAGCCCAGAAATGCCCGCAGCTCCCGTCGCCCGCCTTCAGGAATGACCGTAACCTGTGTATGGTAACGGCCCAGGAAAGTTGCCCAGCCCGCCGCGCGGCGCCCTGACAATATCGAGCCAGAGATCACACGGGCGTACAGGGGCGGCAGCTCTCCGTCTACCAACTCCTCCGTATTGGCCCCCAAACGGGTACGGATGAGGCGGGGGGTTCGTATGAGGGGTCCTGCTAACGAGATGGTTCGCTCTGTCCAAAGCCTACCGGTAGTAAACAGTTTACCGATGGCGATGACATCCTGATAATTCAGATGCCAGACTGTCTTTGCGGCGCTAACGGGATCGAGGCAGTGGATGTGAGTTCCCACCAGCCCCGCCGGATGTCGCCCTTGAAACTCAGCAATGGTGATCTGACTGCCAGCGTTTGTGGGAATGTCAACAGCGGGGTATTTGCAGACAAAGACCTTTCCCTCGGTCAACCGAGATATGGCAGTCAAACCATTTTGGAAGTCCTGTTGATAGGAGTTGATCACCACATCGGATTTTAGCGCGAGCGGGTTGCTATCCATGGCGGTGACAAAGATGGACTGGGGTAAAGCAAAAGCATCCGGTGCGGGGACTTTGCTATAGGGTCGGGTACGGAGCGCGGTCCAGAGGCCGGATGCCAAAAGGTTGTCCCTGACCTGCTCCCGGCTCAACCGAGGGAGCTCCTGCTGGGAGTAGGAGGTAAATGTTTCCTCCTCGTCCCCCTCTAAGGAAATCACCACGGACTGCAAAACTCTGCGCTCCCCACGATGGAGTGCACTGACCACACCACTTCCAGGTGAGGTGTAATTGACTGCGGTTGTCTTGTCTGTGAAGAGAGTTTGACCGAGCTTGACCCGATCCCCTTCGGCCACCTGCACGGTTGGTTTTAAACCGTTATAGTCAGGGCCTAGAAGGGCGACCGAATTAACGGCTGGCTTATCGTAGATCTCTTGCTCCGGCTGCCCGGTGATCGGGATATCCAGCCCTTTTCTAATTTTGATTAGCATGGCGACGCGGTCCCATACCGCCAACAATCTCTAGCAGTCGGCTAGCTCGTATCAGGCCATAGATGAGGGAAGGAATTAACACAGTGGGATTTTCCTTACAACTAGTAAATCTACTAGTTTTTTTGGGAAATCGTACTGTTTTTGGATGTCAACTAGGTCGCTTGGACGTCTCTGGTTTGGTGTCTACGGTGCGGGGAAGAGAAGACAAGTAAATTTTTCGCCGAAAACTAGTAAATTTACGAGTTCCCAAATGTTACCCAATATCTTAGAAGGCTGTCATAAAGTATTTTACTTATTGGGCCGTTTTGCGGTAATAGGAATCCCATAGTTTTTTGCATCAATCTCCAAAGGGGGGAAACGGTTTTCATGGGATCTAACGGACTGAATAAACATTTTTTGCCAAGCCTGATCGCTCTGACCTTGTTGGTGAGTGGGTGCATCAAGGTTGGGCCGGATTATGTTCAGCCTCCAGCACCCATCCAGCAACAGTGGCTTGAAAGTAAAGATCCTCAGATCAAGCATGAGCCGGGCGAACACCGCGACTGGTGGAAAATGTTCAAGGACCCGGTGCTCGATTCCCTGGTGGAGACTGCGTACCAACAGAACCTGACTGTGCGCACCGCAGGAATTCGCATCCTCCAGACCCGGGCAGAACTGGGCATTGCCGTAGGGGCGTTATACCCGCAGCAACAGGGGGCTTCTATGGGATGGAGGCAGTTTAAGCTGAGTGAGGAATTCAATCCAGTGGGCGTGCCTCCTACGGTGCGCAGCTTCGATGGTTGGGCCATTGGACTGGACTCTGCATGGGAACTGGATTTTTGGGGCAAGTTTCGGCGCAACATAAATTCTGCCACTGCGGGCCTTGAGGCGTCGATCGCTGCCTACGATGACGTTTTGGTTACCCTTACGGCTCAAGTAGGGTCAACTTACGTCCAGATTCGCACACTTGAGGAACGGCTGAGACATCGGCGGGAGAACGTGGTGATTCAGGAGCGGAGTTTGCGCATAGCCGACGTGCGGTTCCGTAATGGAGCGGTCACCGAGCTAGACGTTACCCAGGCTACATCTCTTTTACGGGATACCCAGGCAGTCATTCCCACTCTGGAGGCATCCATTCGTCAGGCAAAAAACGCGCTTAGCACTCTTCTTGGCACGCCCCCAGGAGATCTCGGAGATGTACTTGGCCCCGCCAAGCCCATTCCGGCGCCACCGGCTCAAGTTGCGGTGGGCATGCCCGCGGAATTGATACGCCAGCGCCCGGACATTCGCAGGGCAGAGCGGCAAGTGGCTGCCCAGAGTGAACAGATCGGGATCGCTAAGGCGGACCTGTTCCCGGCATTTAGAATTGCCGGGACCATTGGCTGGCAGGCAACCGATTTTACCAAGCTCGTTCAGGGGAGCAGCTTCGGCGGATCCGGAGGTCCCTCCTTTCGATGGAACCTCTTCAACTACGGGCGGCTGAGGAACAACGTTCGTGCCCAGGATGCCCTATTCCAACAGCAAGTGGTCGACTACCAGAACACAGTCCTTAGGGCCTACCAGGAAGTAGAAGATGCAACCACTGCCTACCTGCGGGAGCAAGAGCGGGTAAAATTCCTTGAGGATAGCGTCACGGCATCGAGGCGTTCTGTTGATCTTGCGCTCATCCAGTATCGAGACGGGGTAACCGACTATACCCGCGTGCTGGAAACGCAACGAGCCCTTGTCAACGGACAGGACTCCTTGGCCGATAGCCAAGGCAACATCTCCCTCAATTTGATTGATCTCTACAAGGCCCTGGGAGGCGGCTGGCAGATTCGTGTGGGTAAAGATTTTGTGCCTGACGAGATCAAGAAGGAAATGAGGGAGCGGACCAA
>JACZQL010000494.1 GCA_022545745.1 Deltaproteobacteria bacterium
CTTTGACACGAACACCCCGTCTGTTGGAGTACACCCATAGACAACGCCGGCGTCACTGGATGCCAACAAGACATTGATGGCCTTGCCTTTGAGTCCCTCCCGTTCGTGGCACCAGCCCCCGTTTTTCTGTGACATAACAACGACTCCGGCTTCGGTCCCTATATACATTCGTTTTGTTGCTGTCATCGTTCAGGCCTCCTCTAATTACCCGTGACCTAAAAAGATCAAATCACGGGTCAATGCCGTGGTCAAGGGAGAATCCAATAGTAAGGACCACCGCGAAGACAGGAATCTAAGCAGGTCTTACCATGGCACTAAAACGGACAAGCCCCCTAGCCGGTATATTCGACAATGTACATTCCGCCCCTGCGCCTATCCGTGAGATAGATCAGTTTGTCCGTATCCACAAAGAGGTCATTGGATTCGGGGGATTCCTCGCCGGGTGGGGGTGGCGGTATAAAGTAACCGACCTCAGTTGGCTGGTCCGCATCACTGATGTCTGTGATACGCATGCCGGCATTGAACCAGGTGGAGAATATGAGTTGCTCGCTCTTGAAGCTGTTGGGGTAATTCTCATGCACGTTGTGCGGGCCGAAGCGCAGCGGACGGTCGTGGAAGCTTTCCCAGGGGGAGTTCTTTGGAGGCTTGGGCTTCGGGAAGCTACTGATCATGACCGGTTGACGCTCGTCACGGATGTCGATAACCCAGATCCGCTTGTCTCCATTCTTCTCGAGGCCGCCAGTTAGCCACTCACAGACTTCAATGAGGAGGCCGCGACCGGGGAGCGGTAGAGAGGTATGTGCATAGCCGCCATAGGGTGGGCTCCAGTTGATGTGACTGATGAGTTTCGGGGAACTGACATTGCTGATGTCGAGAATGCTCATCCCAGCGTCAGTACAAGAAACATAGGCGCGGTCTCCATTTGGGATGGCCCCATGGACCTGGAAGTGGTCATGGGTGGGGTCGAGGGCTTCCCACTTTTCCGGATCGTCTTCCTTAGAACCAGGAACCCACCAACAGCCGGCCATTTTTGGCTCGGACGGTTTTGAAAGATCCACGATTTGGTAACCACGGTTTTTTGTTCCTGGGGTTGGGGCGGCGATATGGGCGTAGGGTGCCTCGCGAAACCAGGTGCGGTGTACGCCACGCATGGGAACCGGGTAAAAGGCAATCTGTTTTGGGTCGGTGGGATCGTCAATGTTGTACACATTGAGGCCCGTCACGGGCTCTTCGGGACCGGTCCTAGGAATATAGGAAATGAATTCGCTGTTTTGAATTAATGTGTTGCCAACAATCTGAACCTTGTGGTTGTGGGTATTGGGAGGGTGGGGGATCTGGCGGATCAAGCGAGGGTTCTCTGGATCGGAAACATCCAGAATCGACAGGGCCATCTTGCTTGTCCCCACGTGGGCAACGTATGCGTACTGGCCGTATTTGATGACCTGCATCCCGTCGCCACTTCCATCTAGGTCGTGATGGCCGATGAGGCGAGTCTTCTCTGTGTAGCACTCATCCTGCATCTTACGAAGGTCCGCTCCGAGAGTTGCCATTGTGTGGTCTCCTTCCCGCCCGTCAAGTTTTTGGCGTCACCTCTTTTAACCTTAGGCAGGGGTGAAGTCAAGATAGTAAAAGGTGGCGTGCTGACTCACTAAAGCTTGAAAAATCATAAAACTATGCCTTTGAGAAGGGTATTGATTCAAAAGGTGGATAGCGGTATTAAGCCTTAGGACATGGGTACTAATAATCCATATAGGAGATCCTATGGAAAACTCTATTCAGGTTGATGGATTGAAGATTCGGTATTTGGAAGAGGGCTCCGGCACACCCGTTGTGTTATTGCATGGCGCATCGTTGGGCTCTTCCGCTGACGTTTGGGAAGAAACTTTGAGCTCATTAGCCCAGGGTGGATTTCGCGGTATCTCATATGACCAACCCGGGTATGGTCATTCCGATAACCCAAAGGACTATAGACCTTCCTACAGGGAAGCATTCGTTCTTAAATTTATGGATGCCCTTGGGATCCGGCAGGCCTGCTTGATTGGCCACTCCCAGGCTGGAGGGTTTGTTATACGGCTCGCTTTGCAGCACCCTGACCGTGTCATTAAGGTAGTGACGGTGGGTTCAGGCAGTCTTCTTCCCCGTCTACCGGATCAGGGTGGTGGTGGGCCGGCCGAGGGGGAGGAGGGGACGCAAACCTCGCCGACCCTTGAGGATACGAGGAA
>JACZQL010000046.1 GCA_022545745.1 Deltaproteobacteria bacterium
CGTGGGAGAAGAGAGAGGGCCCACGCGCAGCTAAGAACAACAGTTGAGCTCCATGCATGCCAAAACAATTGGATAAGGCTTATTCCCATAGTGAGGTAGAAGGACGATGGTACGCTCCGTGGGTTGAGGGAGGCCTGTTCAGTCCGTCGCAGGGGTCCGACCACGTCTTTTCCATGGTTATTCCGCCTCCCAATGTGACGGGGTCTCTCCACATGGGCCACGCCCTCAACAATACGCTTCAGGATATACTCTGCCGCTACAAGAGGATGGATGGCTACAGTGTCCTTTGGGTTCCCGGTACGGATCACGCCGGAATCGCAACCCAGAACGTGGTGGAACGTCAACTGGCAGACCAGGGTTTGAGCCGCTTCGAACTGGGCAGGGAAAAATTCGTTGAGCGGGTTTGGGCATGGCGTGCGGAAACCGGCAGCACGATCTTAAACCAACTCAAGGCGTTGGGGGTATCCTGTGATTGGAGTCGGGAGCGCTTCACCATGGACGAGGGGCTCTCCCGGGCCGTGCGGGAGGCCTTTGTTCGCCTCTGGAAGGATGGACTCCTTTATCGGGCCGAGCGGCTCATCAATTGGTGCCCTCGTTGCAAGACGGCCCTGGCCGATATTGAGGTGGTTCACGAAGAGTCCGATGGGCACCTGTGGCACATTCGCTATCCCTTGCAGGATCAGCCGTCAGAAGGCCTGGTGGTGGCAACAACAAGGCCTGAGACGATGCTCGGGGACACGGCGGTAGCCGTCCACCCTGAGGACAAACGCTATCTGAAATTTATTGGCCGAACGGTTTCCCTTCCCATCGTTGGCCGCCCCATTCCAGTCATCTCCGATCCGTTTGTGGATCCGCAGTTTGGCACCGGGGCACTCAAAATCACCCCTGGTCATGACTTTAATGATTTCGAGATTGGGGAACGACATGGTTTAGGGATCATCGGCATCTTTGACGACGAGGCTAAAATCAATCCAGCGGCCTTCAAGGATGAAAATTCCAAGGGATGGTTGGAGAACTACGCCCATAAGGATCGGACCGAGGCGAGGCGGTTGGTTGTGGAGGAATTAACAGAAAAGGGGCTTTTGGTCAAAGTCGAACCCTATCGGAATGCCATCGGTCATTGTTACCGCTGCCATACGGTCATTGAACCCTACTCGACGCCTCAGTGGTTTGTGAAGATACAACCCTTGGCCGAGCCCGCCATCCAGGCGGTTCGCGAAGGGAGGATCAAGATCGTTCCTGAGGGTTGGGCCAATTCTTATTTTGCCTGGATGGAGAATATAAAAGACTGGTGTATCTCCCGCCAAATTTGGTGGGGGCATCAGATCCCGGCCTGGTACTGCAAGAATTGTGAGAAGACAAACGCGCCGGATCAAGGCGACGGTGCCACCACAGACCGTTTTGAGCTGGGCCCCGAGGCGAGCCCCATCGTACAGCTCGAAGCTCCTAAGTCCTGTCCCAAGTGCCGTGGCAGGGAATTCTTCCAGGATCCCGACGTCCTCGACACCTGGTTTTCATCGGCCCTTTGGCCCTTCTCCACCCTAGGCTGGCCAAAGAAAACTAAAGATCTCAAAACCTTCTATCCAACCACGGTCCTTGTCACCGGTTTCGATATCCTCTTTTTCTGGGTGGCCCGCATGATCATGATGGGTCTGAAGTTTATGGGGGACATTCCGTTTCGCGATGTTTACATTCATGCCCTCGTGCGGGATATGGAAGGTCAAAAGATGTCGAAGTCGAAGGGCAATGTTATTGATCCACTCGAGATCATGGGTCGGTACGGGACCGATGCCTTCCGCTTCACCCTGGCATCCCTCGCTGCCATGGGGCGTGATATCAAGTTGGCGGAGGAGAGAATCGCCGGCTATCAGAATTTTGTCAATAAACTATGGAACGCCTCGCGCTTTGCCTTGATGAATATCAGCGATGAAATCCAGACCAACGGGAAGTCATCCAGTGAGATGCTGAAGGGCAAAGAACTCAACTTGGCGGACCAGTGGATTCTTTCCCGTTTGGCCTCCACCATTAATGAGGCGAGGAAGGCCATAGACTCCTACCGCTTCAATGAATATGCCCATTGTCTTTACCAGTTCACCTGGCATGAGTTTTGTGACTGGTATATCGAGATGAGCAAGCTTTCACTCAACGGCCGACTCAAGGATGATCCGTTGAAGACACAAACAGTTTTAGTCATTGTGCTCAGAGAGGTGCTTCTTTTGCTCCATCCTGTGATGCCGTTTGTCACCGAAGAGATCTGGCAGGGTTTGACTCTTGAGACTGGGAAGTCCACCTCCCGCGGTCGTAAAAAAGATCCAGCTCGGAATACCATTATGGTTCAACCCTACCCCAAGGCGGAGGCCAGTTGGATCCAGCCGGAAGTCGAAAGAAAAGTGGAGTTTTTAACGGAAATCATTCGATCCATAAGAAATCTCCGCACTGAAATGAACTGTCCACCCTCCAAAGAGGTCAAGGTCATTTTTTCCGGGGGAGAGCAGGATCTTAACTTCCTCCGTTCTCAGGAACCCTACCTTCATGCCCTTGCCCGCGTAGGTACGGTGGAGTATCGAACTCCGGGGCAAGGACCGCAAAAGGCGGCCACGGCGGTTGTTGGAACCATGGAGATCTACCTTCCCTTTTCCGACCTGGTCAATCTGGAAGAGGAAGAGGCCCGGCTCGCCAAAGAGGTCGGTAAGGTGGAATCGGAGTTAGCCCGAACTCAAGGTAAACTGAACAATCAACAGTTCCGTACCAAGGCCAAGCAAGAGGTCGTTGAGAAAGAGGAGAGAAAAGCCGAAGAATGGGAGGAAAAGATTCGAACCCTTACTCGAAGCCTCAAAAGAATCCAAGAACTGCGAAGCCAAGGGGGTTCCTAATCTATGGACATACTTATCACTCCTCAGATCGAGCAGCTTCTCAAAATTGCACTAGAGGAAGACATTGGGCCCGGGGATCTGACAACCCTGAACACCATCCCTCCAGAGCTCAGGTCGAAGGGGTTGTTTCGTGCCAAGCAGGACTGCGTCGTAGCAGGGGGGATTCTCCTGCAGAAGATATTTTCCTTGCTTGACTCGGATGTTCATGTTCGAATTCTTCGTCACGATGGGGACCGGGTGAGCCGTGGGACCGTTGTGGCCGAAGCAGAAGGCGTCACAAGGGCGCTCCTCACGGCAGAAAGGACGGTCCTCAATTTCCTTCAGCGTCTTTCAGGGACCGCCACTCTTACTCGCCGTTATGTGGATGCGGTGGAGGGGTTTCCCTGCAAAATTATAGACACGCGCAAAACAACTCCAGGGCTTCGAGCCTTGGAAAAATACGCAGTGCGGATGGGCGGCGGGACCAATCACCGTTTCGGGCTCTACGACGCGGCCTTGATCAAGGACAACCATATCGTTGCCTCAGGGTCGATTTCCCAGGCAATAGAGAAGGTCCGTGGTCATGCCCCATTTATGGCGCGGATTGAAGTGGAATGTTCCGACCTCAAACAGATTCAAGAGGCCCTGGACGCATCTGTGGATGTCATTATGCTTGACAATATGAGGACCAAGGAAATGGCCGAGGCGGTAAAGCTGATCAACAAAAGGGCGTGGGTGGAGGCCTCGGGAGGGATCAATATGGACGTGGTGCGAGAGGTAGCCGGCACCGGGGTGGATTTTATTTCCGTGGGTGCTTTGACCCATTCCGCACCGGCAGCAGACTTCAATATGAAGATTGAACCCGATAGACCACGACCGTAACCTTTCATGAAGATTAGTAAAAACAATGTCATCACTCATCAGCCCCTTTCCCCAGATGAAATTCAGGGGGCCATTTCTACTGAACGCCTCGGCAAAAAGATTCACTGGTTTGAGACACTGCCCTCAACCAATATTCGGGCCCAGGAGTTAGCACGGCAAGGCGCCGCGGAGGGAGAAATTGTTCTTGCCGAAGGACAAACTCAGGGCAAGGGCAGGGCAGGGAGGAGCTGGGTTTCCCCACCGTATCTCAATCTTTACCTTTCTTTGATCTTGCGACCCACGCTTCCGCCAAGCTGTACCCCTCAGATCACTTTGATGTCCGCTGTCGCCTTAGCCGACACCATTCATTCCTTCCTACCCTCTCCCCCGGAAATTAAGTGGCCGAATGATATTCTCGTGGGAGGGAAAAAGATCGCCGGTATCCTAACCGAGTCCTGCTGTGAGGCCGATGGGGTCGTCTTTGTGGTGGTGGGGATTGGGGTCAACCTGAATTTTCCCAGAGAGCTCATGCCCAAGGCGATCCAAAACCAGGCGACATCTTTCCTCATATTGACCCAAAAAACAGTGGATCGGGGCACCTTCACCTCCCGATTGATTCAGGACCTCGATCAGTGCTATGGAGTCCTGGAAGGGAAAGGATTCCCCTTTATCGCCAAGCGCTGGGAAAGCTATTTCAGACTGCGAGGGAAGAAGGTGAGGGTGGATATGCCGGATGGTTCCGTCCAGGGCAAGGCGATGGGAATCGATACGGATGGGGCATTGATCCTGGAGGGGGAGGGGGGTCATCGAGAGAGGATCGTTGCAGGGGACGTCATCCCCATCCATTCATAGGACCATGCTGCTAGCTATTGATGTAGGTAACAGCCATATCGTATTGGGTGTCTATGATGGGAGAAAACTACTCACCCACTGGCGCCTCCTAACTCAAGCAGAGCGAACGGCAGATGAGTACGGTGCCTTAATTTCACATCTTTCCTCCGCTCGAGGGATCACCTCCGAACAGATCCATGCCATCATTCTTTCCTGTGTCGTGCCGCCCGTGCTGGGTCCAATGCAGGAACTTGGGCGTAACTTTTTCGGTGTTAGCCCTCTGGTGGTCGGACCTGGAGTCAAAACGGGCATGCCGGTCCTCTACGATACCCCGCGGGATGTAGGCTCGGATCGAATCGTTAATGGGGTGGCAGCCTATGAAAAATATCACGATGCGTGTATCGTCATCGATTTTGGCACCGCCACCACCTTTGATTTTATCTCCAAAAAAGGAGAATACCTCGGGGGCGCCATCGCGCCAGGTTTGCTGATTTCCACTGAGGCCCTTTTCCAAAGGGCATCGAAACTTCCGCGGGTAGAGATTTCCAAACCCAAGGAAGTCGTCGGAAAAAATACGGTGCACTCCATCCAATCAGGTATATTTTATGGCTGCGTGGCCATGGTGGACGGTATCGTTGAACGGATTCAAAAGGAAAATCGGGCTCGCGCTAGGGTGATCGCCACTGGTGGTTTGGCGCCACTCATTGCCGCTGAAGCCACTGTAATCGAAGAGGTGGATGAATTTCTCACCCTGGAGGGTTTGAGAATTATTTACGAAAGAAATGCTGTTCAAGAAGTGAAGAGAGGGGCACAACAATAAAAAGGCGGAGTTATGGCTGCAATAGAAGTCGATAAGCTACGTAATGTTGGTATCCTTGGCCATGGCGGGTCAGGAAAAACGTCACTGGGGGAGGCTTTACTCTTTGCCGGTGGCGCCACCCAACGTCTTGGCAAGGTGGATGATGGATCGTCGGTATTTGATTACGAGCCGGAGGAGACCAAACGGCATATTTCCATCTCCGTCGCGTTTCATTCCTTGAAATGGAAGAAGTCGAGTCTCAGTTTGGTGGATACGCCGGGTAATTCGACCTTCCTGCCGGATACCATGCATTGTATGCGGGCCTTTAGTGGCGCGGTGTTCCTATTGAATCCATCGGCTGGTCTCCGAGTGGAGGCCGAGCGCCTATGGGCTCAGGCCAACGAGCGCAATATCCAGCGACTCTTCTTTGTGAGCAAGATGGATCGAGAGGACGCCAACGCCACTGAGCATGTGGAGGAAATACTGAGCGGGCTCGAGGCCAAAGGGGTCCATCTTCAGATCCCCATTGGCTTTGGGGAGAACTTCAAGGGCGTTGTGGACCTTCTCACCATGAAGGCCATCCATTTTGAAGGGGATAGTGGAAAATCCACTCAAGGGGAAATTCCAGAGGAACTGAAAAAACCGGCCCAGGATATGCGTGTTCGTCTCATGGAGGGCGTCGCTGAGACTGACGATGCCATGCTGGAGAAATATTTGGAAGGTCAGGAACTCAGCCCTGAGGAGATCAAGCAAGGGATACGCAAAGGCGTTCTCGAGGGTAAGCTTTTACCGATCCTCTACGGATCGGCGACACGCCAGATTGGTATCCCGCAGCTTTTGGATGCCATTGTGGATTATCTCCCCTCCCCTCTGGAGGAAGGGGAGGTTCAAGGGACAAACCCCGTCACAAAAGAGGAGGAGAAGCGATCCTTTGATTCGAGTGCCCCCTTTTCAGCTTTTGTGTTCAAGACTGTTATTGATCCTTTCGCCGGTAGGTTATCCATCATGCGTGTGATCTCCGGAAAGATTACCTCAGACATGGGGGCTTACAACTCCAACAAACAGACTAAGGAAAAGATCGGCCACCTGATGAAGCTCGAAGGGAAAAAACAGGAGTCCGTGAGCGAGGCCTGGGCGGGGGAAATCGTTGCCGCGGCGAAACTCAAAGATGTTTCCTCTGGGGACACCCTTTGTGACGAGAGGGCACCCATCCAGTTCCCCGCCTTAGCCCAGTTTTCGCCGGCCATCTCCTTTGCCTTGGAGGCGAAATCCAGGGCCGACGAGGATAAAGTCGCACCGGGGCTACATCGCATCATGGAGGAGGATCCTGGAGTTCAGATGCATCGGGATCAGCAGACCCGGGAATTCATTCTTTCAGGCATGGGCCAGATCCATATCGAGGTCATTGTCGAAAAACTCAAGCGGAAGTATGGCGCAGAAGTGGAGCTCAAGGCCCCCAAGGTACCTTACCTGGAAACCATAAAGGCGACTGCCAGTGCGCAGGGAAAATACAAGAAACAATCAGGGGGAAGGGGGCAGTTCGGTGATACTTGGCTCAAGATTGAGCCCCTGCAAAGGGGAAAGGGTTTTGAGTTCGCAAACAACATTGTGGGCGGGGCCATCCCGAAAAATTATATTCCATCAGTGGAAAGAGGGATCAGGGAGACAATGGCGGTTGGGTATATTGCCGGCTATCCCATGGTGGATATCCGCGCCAGCCTCTATGATGGCTCCTACCACGAAGTAGACTCATCGGATATGGCATTCAGGATCGCAGGTTCCATGGGGTTTAAAAACGCACTGGTAAAGGCCAAGCCGATCCTTCTCGAACCGGTCATGTCGGTGGAGGTAACCGTGCCTGAGGATTGCATGGGGGATGCCATAGGTGACCTCAACAGTCGAAGAGGACGAGTCCTTGGGGTGGAAGCCAGAGGGCATACCCAGATTATCAAGGCCACGGTGCCCATGGCAGAAATTCTCCGGTATGCCCCTGATTTGACCTCAATGACCAGCGGTCGCGGAGAATTCCAGATGTCACTTGCGCGTTATGATGAATTGCCGGCCCATTTGACCGAGAAGGTCATCAAAGAGAGCAAAGTCGCAGCGCAGGGAGAAAGCAAAGATAAAGACTGAGGACTGGCGGTAGACTATCGCCCCTGGAACTTCTATGGAAGAGAGCTTTGGAAATTTTCAAGCGTCACTGCTCTACTGCAACAAGTGTCGTCGTGCCATGCCGGTGCGGGAACGCCTGCTTTTAATTCTGCCAGACGGGAAACTTTACGATTACACCTGTCAGGGCTGCGGCAGC
>JACZQL010000495.1 GCA_022545745.1 Deltaproteobacteria bacterium
CGCCGTGCTTGCGGGGTTGACGATCCAACTCCTCGGCCAGTCGGATCGGGTGCCCGTGCAAGGGAAGGCAATTACCCATGACGACAATTCTCGCCTGCTTTGTCTGTTTTGCCAGAACGGAAGCCATGAGGTTCGGCGATGGGTCAATTCCGGTTTTGCCGGAGTGATGTTCCGCTACGCATATGCCGTCGAAGCCTAATTCATCCGCTCGTCTGTAGAGGGCTAGATACCCTTCGTAGAGGTCTTTTCCAAGCCTCCGATCGAACATGTAACCAGGAAGCGGAAAAGGGTCTCCCACTGCCGATAGGGATATGGCATTGTGGTGAGCAACCATACCTTCATGAGCTGAAACCTCCAGATTCAGGACTGGGCTTAGCAATCAGGCAAAACGAGAACCCTTTTACCCCGGTTAGAAAATATTGTCCAGTCTGACTTGTCTGCTATTCCCTTCTCCTCGGCGTCACTTCGTTTTGGCAAAGAAGGGTCTTGTGGGTTATGCTGAAGGAGTTGTTGTAATGTCACGTTCTAAGACACAGATTGAGAGGCTTATTCAAGGTGCGTTGGGTGAGATCAAAGCGGACCTCATCGTAACTCACGGTAAGCTCATCAATGTCTATTCCGGCGAAATCCTGGCAGGCATGGAAATCGCGGTGCTGGACGGTAGGGTTTGCTACGTGGGCGAGAGTGCCGCCCATTCGCGAGGCGACTCCACGGAGATCCTTGATGCTGAGGGATTATATATTTCCCCGGGATTTATCGATGGCCATACCCACATAGGCCATTTTTGCCGCCCCTATGAGTTCCTGCAGGCCTACCTTCCTTGTGGTACCACTTCATTGATGACCTCATGTGACGAGCATGCTGCCGTGTTCGGATACGAGGGAGTTCGACTCTTCCTCGATGAGGTGGAAAAACATCCCTTGCGTGTTTACACGCTCATTTCCATGGTTGCCCCCCAGGATCCTCTGCTCTGCAATGCACGTTCTCTCTCCCAAGCGGAAGTAGCAGAGGGTTTAGCGGATCCTCGCGTTCTGGGTCTGGGTGAGATCGTTTCCTGGCTCCGTATCCTCCAAAGGGATCAGGAGGTCCTGGAGAGGATCGAGATGACGCTCGGCCAGGGTAAGATCATCCATGGCCACACATCAGGGGCCAGGGACAGGAAACTTGGGGCCATCGCCGCTGCCGCGGTTTCCTCCTGTCACGAACCCGTTGGTGAACGTGAGGTCTTGGAGAGACTTCGCTCTGGTTTTTGGGTGATGCTGAGGGAGGGGTCCTTTCGCCGTGATTTAGCGCCAACCCTAAGACCCATCATTGAACGCGGGTTGAGCACGCAGCGGTTGATTCTGGTCACTGACAGTACGGGACCTGACGATGTGGCAGAAAGTGGTCATATGGACTTTGTACTCCGGCGTGCTGTGGAGATCGGATTGGCCCCCGTCAAGGCAATTCAAGCTGTGACCCTTAACCCAGCAACCTACGCCGGGCTGGATCAAGACATAGGTGGAATTGCCCCAGGACGATTTGCGGATTTCACACTATTAAAGGACCTAAAGGCGTTCGAAGTGCAGTCGACTTTCATCGGTGGACGCTTAGTGGCACGACACGGAGAGTCTCTGGTAACCGGTGATCCCATCACCGTTCCTGAGAGTACCAAAACTTCTCTTCACCTTCGACCCACGGTGTCTCCGGAAGCCTTCCGGATCCCCTGTCCATCCCCCTCAGTCAAGGTCCGCGCCATGGAGTTGTTGAATCATACCATTACCCGCGAGACCATTATTCAGGTTTCCCCTGTCAACGGTGCCGTTCAGTCTGACCCCAGTCGCGACTTGTTAAAAGTGGCGGTTTTTGATCGCCATACAGAAAGTGGAAGGATTACTCGAGGCCTCCTCAAGGGATTTGGGGCGAAGGTCGGGGCCGTGGGTACTACAGTGAACCTTGATGAATATGCCCTTATGGTCGTGGGAGGTAACGACGAAGACATGGCACTATGCGCCAATGTCCTAATACAGGAAGGGGGCGGCTTGGCTGTGGTGGACCAGGGAGTGGTGTTGGAACGAATCAGCTTTCCCGTGGGGGGGATCTTTTCTCTGGCGCCTTGGCAGGAGGTAGGAACGGGCCTAAAACGAATTCACCGTTGCCTTAGAGAAAGGGGATCGCCATTCCCCAAACCCATTTATCCGCTGTTTTTCCTTACCTTTGTGA
>JACZQL010000047.1 GCA_022545745.1 Deltaproteobacteria bacterium
ACCAATGAGGTTAGCGCAGTTTGGGGGGCCCAAGTGTCACAGGAGGACCAACCCATTTTGCTAGGTCCCATCCCAGATGAGTGGAAGCCCGTCATCGAACTTCAGCGGGAAGTGTTTGCAGCCGGTCTGGAATTCATGAAGCCAGGGACTTCCTTTGGTGAACTGATTGATTTTATCAATGGGTTCGGCCACAAGCGCGGCATGAAAACCTTAACTCTCATGCACGGTCGGGGATACGGCGATGACGGTCCTTTGATTTCTCCACGCTCCACGGGAGAATCCATACGGGATGTGCGCATCGAAAAGGGCAACGCTTGGGTGTGGAAACCCTACGCCATGAGCGCCGATGAGAAAATTCAATTCGTGTGGGGCGGCGATGTCATCGTTACAGAAAAGGGCGGTGAGCCACTGTTCAAACGCTCGCATGGCATGATTTCCATCACCTAGGGCGAATCTTTTGAATGGAACAAGCATAATGAGAATTCTCACAAGATCTCTGCAGAGAATGGCGTCAGAGTGGTAGTTGTGGTATGGAGCAAGTCTTAGCTATGGGAATTACGTTTATTATCAATTTTAGGTAAGGCCATAAAAAAAAGGAGGGTTTTATCATGGCTCAGAATAATCAAGGTCCGAAACTTTCACTGAAGGAGCGGGATCGCAGGTATGGCGCGATAAGAGAGAAATTAACAGAGCAAGGGGTGGATTGCGTCATTGTGCAGGGAAGCAATCTCTTTTATCTGACCAATGGTCTAACGGGTGAGAGATACGGGCTTTTCCCAACGGAAGAGGGGGCGCCGTTCTTGGTGCTTATCCACCGGCGGCATCTGGCAGACCTTTCAGCACAGGTGCTGGCCGATTCTCAGGATTGGGTCAAGGATTTGCAGTCGGAAAATGGGGCCATTCCCTTTATTGAGAGGATCAAGAAGATGGGCCTGGAGAAGGGCACCATCGGCGTGACGGAATCAAGGTCCACCACTGGAGGCCTCAGCCATGGGTTTTATGCCCAGCTTCAATCGGGTCTCGAGTCGGCCAAGATCGTGGACGTATCGGCGGTCTTTGCCAACATCAGGACCATAAAGAGCGAAGAAGAGATCGCCATGATCGATTGGGCCAACAGGATATTCGATGCTGGTGTTAGGCGGGTCCATGAGGTGGCAAGGCCGGGTATGCTCGGTAAGCAGATCGTGCAGGAGGCGATCAAGGGTATGTGGGATGCTGGAGGCGACATGGAATCGAGCATTGGATTTAACTTTGGGCCGGTCCCCGCGCAGAATCCCATCCTTGGTGCGCTATGCATGACGCGCAAGATACAGGAAGGGGATATTGGAACGATAACAGCGCATGCCCACTACGGTGGTTACGGCGGGCATAGCGATCAGGAAATTGCCTTTGGTGAGCCCAAGCCGGTTTACAAAGAAATGTTTAAGTCGATTTTGCAGGTGAGAGGGGAAGTGCTCGATAAAGTGAAGCCCGGAGCCACTCAGCGGGACTTGATCGAGGCATACCGAAAGGCTTGCGGAGGGACGGGTTTCAAGTCATCGGTCCATTCACAGATTCACCAGTACGGCATTGATGTTCCGGAATTTCCCGGCGCGGAGTATAGGATTGCTGATGATAAGCCAACCGCCGGATTGGGCAGTGCCGGGAATTTTACCCTTGCCAGCGGGATGATTTATAGCATCTCGCCCACTTTGCTAGGTAAAGGCGGCGAGGGCACGTTGCTGGGAGGGACATCGCTAGTCGTTACCGAGAACGGTCATCGTGAGCTTGGAGATCGTAAGGTAGAAATCCTCGTGGCAGCCTAGCCCCGATCCGAAGTTTTTAATGCAATGGTCTCCGATCCGAAGAAAGAGAGCAGCCATGATGAGGCAGCGCGCTTCGACGAGATCAGTCGAGCCGAAACTATCGATTTTTACCATCCATTGACAGTTTTAATTCGGATCGGGGCTAGTGGCCCTGGTGGGCCTGGATGACTCTTTTGATATCCAAGGCCGAGGTGGAGTCACTGCTCAACCTGGAGCAGGCCATGACCCTCACCCTGGAGGCCTTTCGTGAGCAGGCTGCTGGCGGCGTCGTTGCCCTTCCACCACGACATATCCCAGTGCCCAAGGGGGCGCTACGAATAGTGAGCGGCGCCTTAATCCACTCTCAACGAATGGGGGTCCGGGTAGGTTCTGCCGAGCAATTGGCCGGTGGGGGGCATGCGGCGGTGCTTTTTGACTCCGAAGACGGGAAGCTTCTGAGTGTGATGGACTTCCCCTTCGGCACGCTCCGTACAGGGGCCACCATAGGTGTTGCCACAAAGTATTTTGCCCGTGCTGAAGCCCATGTTATTGGGATGATCGGGACGGGACGAAACGCCCTGAGCCTCCTTGAAGCCGCATGCCATGTTCGTCCCATCGAAAGCATTCGAGTCTATAGTCGCAGCTCGGAACGAAGGACCGCCTTTGCTGAAAAAGCTCAGGCAGCCTTAGGAAAATCCGTGGAGCCCGTGGCCTCGAACGAAGCCGTGGCCCGTGGGGCGGAGATCGTTTACGTGGCGACCGACTCGCTCACGCCTGTCCTTTATGCGGACTGGTTATCCCCAGGGACTTTTGTGGCCGGTTTGGGCCGACCCAGCGAAATCGACCCATCTGTCTATCTCTCTTCGGACCTGGTTGTGGTTGGCCACAAGGGTCACGAGCAAGGATACCATGGCATAGGCCGCTTCCCGCACCATTTACTGGAGCTGGTTCAAAAGGGACGGCTCGAATGGAACTCCGTACACGAGATGTGCGATGTGGTCGTCGGTCGAGTTCCTGGACGTACCTCTGAGAAACAGATCATCACTTTCAAGGAGTCCGGGGGTGGTTTTGGGGATATTGCCTTCGCCAACTGGCTCTATGGACAGGCGCGGGAAAAAGGCTTGGGACAAGAGTGGAATATCGGTTAGGAGAGGGGTCGGGTATTGGCAGTCCCTGAAGTAGAGAAATTGGATGTTCCCCGCTTTTCGCTGGCAGAGCGTGACCGACGGTGGCGACTCGTGCGGCAGCTCATGGCACAAGAGGGGTTGGATGTGATTGTCACCGCGGTCAATACCGGTCACTGGGACCACTTTCAGGCGAACACACGCTATTTGACGGGCATCGGGGGGAATTGTGGTGAAGCCGCTGCCGTTTTTCCTCTGGATGGAGAGGTCACGGCAATTGCCATGGGAATACCGCCCGTTCACTATTGGCTGGGTTTTCAGGACTGGGTGACCGACGTGCGAAACTGCAACCGATATTTTGGCAAGGGAATCGTTGAGCGACTGCGTGAGCTCAATATGGATAAGGGTCGCATCGGCGTTGCAGGTCTCTACAACATCGGCCGTGCGCCCGAAGGGGTTATGCCTTACGGGACCATGCGCGCTATGGAAGAGGCATGTCCCAATGCGACCTTCGTAGACAGCACGGACCTGTTGGAAAAAGCCAGGTACGTCAAGAGCCAGGAGGAAATCGATGTCCTCGCCAAGGCAGTGGAGCTGGTGGAGAAGTCTATTGACGTTATGGCAGCGACTGCCCGGCCTGGGGTGCGCGAGTGCGAGGTCTATGCAGCCATGCTCCATGCCATGGTCAGAGAGGGGGGTGAGGTGCCAACGATGTTGCAATGGTCGGCCGGCCCGGAGCCCCATGGCAACAATATTATGCCAACCCTACGTCCCCTTCAGCAGGGAGACGTGGTGATGAACGAAATCGAGGCCCGCTGGGCTGGGTATGTCGGTCAAGGTGTCCAGCCTATGTTCATCGGGAGGGTGGATTCGGTTTGGCATGACATTTTCCGAACCTGTCAGGAGATCCTTGCGGTGACCTATGAGGTCTTCAAGCCGGGGATCACCATCGGCGAGTTGAATGAGTGCATCGTGGATTGGGGCGAAAAGCACACTTCGTTTATGGTCCGGCCGCTCCTACATGGCCGGGGCCTGGGCGACGACGCGCCAATTTCCGCGCGCAGCACCACAGACACTCACGCGCGGTGGAGGCTGGAAGAAAACGTTGTTTTTATTCTAAAACCTACCGTTGCCACCCCTGATGGGCGAAAGCGCTTG
The DNA here is from genome assembly GCA_022545745.1 of Deltaproteobacteria bacterium. The sequence continues at coordinate 4,067 of JACZQL010000047.1, forward strand.
TACTGGGGCGATTGCGTGGTTTGCACCCCTCAGGGACCCAGACGACTCGGGAAACGGCCGGTAGATGTTATTCAGATCCAGTAGTCAAAAAGTGAATGCGGAGAAGGGAGGACTCACCATGGCTCAAACTCTGCGAGGCGCTTCGAAGCCAGGAATTTTACCACGGTGGAGGATTTTCATTATTGGCTTACTGGTATCTTTTGCATTACCCGCAGTGGACGGGAACGCGAATTGGCAGGCGGAGTGGGAAAGGACGCTAACAGCGGCACGAGCAGAGGGAAGCGTTGCTGTCTATGCTACGAGCTCCGTTGGTAATCTTCGGGTAATATGGGAAGCGTTTCGAAAGAGATACCCGAAAATCAAGTTGATTAACGTGGTTCCAGGCCGAGGGACTGCTGGGGTCATAAGGATTATGGCGGAACGCAGGGCTAAAAAGTATCTGGCAGACATCATTCTGATGAACCCACATACCATTTACCGAACCTTTTACCGTAAAAAGAACATTCTAGCGCCGCTAACTCCGGCACTCATGCTCCCGGAGGTTACGGACGTTTCTAAGTGGTGGCAGGGCAAGCACTACTATTTTGATCCAGAAGGCCGGTATATATTTTCCTATGAGGGCAAGGTGTACGGCCCGCCGCTCTCCTACAACACAAAGCTTGTGAAGCGCGGCGAGATCAAATCCGTTTGGGACATCCTTCAGCCAAAGTGGAAAGGTAAAATCACGGCTTTTGATCTTGTGGGGGCAGGCCAAGCCGGCTCGACCGCGCTCACTTTTATGTACCATCATCCTCAGATCGGACCTAAGTTGATCAAGGGGGTGTATGAGGATACGGATGCGCAGCTGTTCCGTTCCCCCCGGCAGGGAGCAGATTGGCTCTCCACAGGACGGTTTGCCCTTTGCTTTCTTTGCCGGCGTATTCAGCGCGCCAAAGAACAGGGTCTTCCAGTAACTGACATCAACCCATACGATCTAAAGGAGGATCCAGGGCTTGGTTCTAGCGCTGGCGCCCTGGCCATACCGACCCGTGCGCCTCATCTCAATGCAGCTAAAGTCTTCGTCAACTGGTACCTGTCTCGTGAAGGGCAAATCGCATTTAGGAAGGCAAACGCGGACGACGACCGCTTGAATTCTTTGAGAGAGGACTTGCCTCCGAGCATTATTCCGGAGCTCGCGAAGAGAAACAAGAGTAGAAAATATGTGTTTATTAACCGGCCTTCGTGGGCAGATTTCAGACCTATTCTTGCCATTCTCAAAGAGGCAAGGAGAAAGACCCAGCAAGGTAGGTAAGAACGCTTGGTAAGTAGGACGGGGAAAAATCGATGAACGGTTCCATCAACCTCGACCATCTCGCCATCCCCGCCACCGATGGCGAGAGATCCGAAAATTTTTACCTGAAACTGCTGGGTCTCAAGCTGCAAATGAGACGTTACAACCCCAACGGGAGGCTGAGGCAGACCTATCTCTTGCTCGGCAATCATCAGATTGGCCTTTTTTTACCTGGGATTCATATCTCCCCCTCCGAGAGCTGGGCGCCGCGCTACGCCTTCGCCGTGCCATCGGAAGAGGAATGGGACAGAGTGATTGAGGCCTTGAATAGGGCTGGCGTGCCGTGCCAGTCTGGTGAAACGAATTCTCAGTTTGTCTCTCGCTCCGCCTGGACGACTGATCCGGACGGCAATCATATAGAAATCTGTTTGCGACGCATGGAGCCGTCTGGCTACAGCCTAAGCCATGTGGTCCTCGAGACAGAAAATATAGAGAGATCCATCGCATTTTATACTCATGCCTTGGGAATGAAGGGGTCTGGCGAAACCGATGAGGGATTCGCACTCCAGGTTCGCACCGGGCAGCACCTGATTCTAAAGGCCGTTCCACGGCTGTCAAAATGGAGTCGGACCCATGGCCGAGGTTGCCATCTCGCCCTGGATATCGATCGGGAGGACTTTGAAGAGATGGTGGAGCAAATTCCCGCGTATGGAGGCAAGCTCCAAGGTGATCCCCTCAAGGGTGAGGGGCGTAGGGCTGAGGGCGAAAAGAACGAATACCTGTCCGACCCGGATGGCTATCGTTTACAGATCCAAGCCCATTCACCGGATGGTGGACCCAACCTGACCGAAGATGAAGTGGGCCAACATTCAATCCGCTCGATCTCTTACTCGGTGGGAGAGAGAGTAACACTCCTCTCCAATTCCACTCCCGTTTCCCCATATTGGGGGCCTATTTAAGGCCAATGGAAGATCGAAGTTCATTTACATCGGGGAACGGAACGAACCTGCAACGGAGCTGGGACCCTCAAGAAACAATAGAGGCCTTGTATGGCATTACTCCTTGAGCGACACGAAGTCGAAGGACTGTTAGACATGAAGGAGGCCATTGAGGCCACCGAAGCCGCCTTCAGAGAGCAGGGGGAAGGAAAGGTTTTATCCCACGCCCCGGTCAGGCTTATTTTGGAAAACAGGTCCATGAGAGTCGTTCAGGGGGCTCTCCTTGGAAGTCGGCTCATTGGCTACCGGCTTGGGAGGGCCTCCGGTTTCAAAAAGGGAACGACCATCGCTGTCCTTTGTGACTCTGAGAGCGGGGAGCTTCTAGCCGTGATGTCCTATACCTTCGGTTCGGTACGCACCGGAGCCACATTCGGTGTGGCGACTAAATATCTGACTCGCCAGGACGCTGAAAACGTGGCCATCATTGGGACGGGTCGCAGTGCCATGGACTTACTTAGAGGTGTTATGTGCGTGCGCCCCGTCAAAAGGATAAAAGTCTACAGCCGGGATCCTAGCCATAGGGAGAGCTTTGCAGAGAAGGCTGGTGCTACACTGGGAGTAACTGTTGCCCCGTCGTCCAGCCCGGCCGAGGTCATTAAAGGGAGCGATATCCTGCTTGTGGCGACTAATTCAAAAGGTCCGGTATTTAACCCTGCCAGCATTGAAGACGGGTTGCTTATTGCCAGCATGGGACGGCCCTGTGAGATAGACCCTGACGTGTATCGGCGCGCGGATCTGACCGTATTAGCCGACGAGAAGCAGGAGTTAAACCTGGACTTGACCGGCGGGTTTACCAACCCTTTGCAGGGGCTCAAGGAGGACAAGGGTTTCTGGGAGGGCGTCCGAGAGTTGGGTGATGTTGTGTGTGGCCGGGCGGGGCGGAGAAGCGATGGTGAGGTCACGGTGTTCAGGGACTCCCAAGGGGGTTGGGGAGATTTGGCCTTGGCACAAAAGGTTTTAGCGAAGGCAAAGGAAGCTGGTTTAGGGAAAGAGGTTTTATTTTAGATATCCGGCAAAATGTATTCGGGTTCGCACTCTACCATCCAACCATTCCATGGAGCCGTCCTCTGAGGCCAGTCTAGCAGGTTGTTGAAAAAAGCTGTTTGCGGGCTGGTCAAAAAGATCTCAGAGGCGAGGCGCGCCAAAAAATCGACGAGCGGAGGCGTACTTAGGCGGTACGTTGGAGCGACTCCGCTTGGAGCGGGAATGATCCCCGCAGCGATCGAGCGCAACTATCCTAAACGCCTGCTTAAGGCAGGCTGGTGGCATATGAGTCTTTTTCAGCA
>JACZQL010000496.1 GCA_022545745.1 Deltaproteobacteria bacterium
GCCGAGCCCCATATGCCGCATCATGCCAGGACCCACGTTTTCCCGCATGCCTGCACCTGGACCCATTTGCCCCCTAGACCCCACCGTTTGATCCGACATCCCCATGCCCGGACCTTGCTGCCACCGAGGTCCCATTGGTCCCTGACCCATCATGGGGCGTCCAGGACCGCCCGGGCCACGTTGAGCCGAGGTGAAAGCGTATGAACCGACCAACAAAATCACCACTATCGCTGCAATGATTCCCTTCTGCATAACACCTGACCTCCTTAAAGCTTCATGCTAGAGACAAGTCTGCAAACCCTATGCCAAGCCCTAAACCAAGAGAATGCTTGAAAACAGACTCCGTGGAGAGATCAACAAGAAAATGTCTTCGCAAAAGTAGGTATCGTTTGTTGGTCTATTGCAGGTATGAGAATTTCCTCCACAATCACCTGCAGCGAAGAGGGAAGGAACATTACCGTTAGATGGCGTAGAAAATGACCTTAGGACGAAGGCTAAGGGGACTAGGCGACTTGACGGAAGGGGTGGCATGTTGAAGATGTCCTAAAGAAAAGACAACGGAGGTAAACCGTAGCACGGACGTAAAACCGCACCAGGCGGTCCTGCGCTTGCACGGAGTTCAGAGTCATTCTGCGACTTCCCACATTTGCAATGGTTCGCTGTTTATCTTCCAAATCTTGAGAATTCAAAATCTGGATTCTCAAGTTATTCCTAGAAAAGTGCTTTGGCATAGGCCTTGCATTTTATCCTCGCCAATGGGCTGGATTCGTGCATTTTCGGGCCTAATCTGGAGTCAAGCTATTGGAGGAAAAACGTGTGCGGCTAGCTGAGCGGTGGGAGAACTTTACCCAGAGGAGGAGTACCATGAAAGAGAAGCTCCTTATTTTCCAAGGTGACCCGTGCCTTATGTGCCTTGACGACCCTACTATTCAGACCGTCACCGACGCGCAGGCTCACGGGCAAATCCGATGCAAGAACTACTCGGACCGACGTTTATGCGCACCACCCCGGTTCGGTTGCATAAAGATGGCCGGACTGAAAGTGGCACGATGCGTCCTTCAATGCCATGACGAGGTCACCGAGCAGAACCTGGCAATCGAAATTGAGCGCTTTAACCGATTCGGACCGCTGCCTCCAGAACAGTTGGAGGCTTATATGGACACATCGGATTATGGCTGGCGACACATAACCGATCCGGCACTCATAGTTCAACGAGTTGCAGGCTATGCCCGAAAAGTGCTGGACTTAAAACCTGGAGAACAAGTTCTTCGTAGTACAGAGGATCCCTTACTTCTCAAGTCGCGACCCAAATCAGAATAGGCTCAACGGGAGTCGCCCACTGACATTTCCCCGCAAAAGTACCATAACGCTTGCGTAAAGTCCCTTATTTTGGCTCCGTAACACTCTATAATATTGGGGGCGTTACGACGATGAAAAGAAACTCAGATGCTTTTCGCGAAATTGTACCATTTGTAGATCGGATGATTCTAACTCCAAATGGTCCGAGGCAAACACTCGCTGGGCCGGCCAAAAGGAGCAATCAGGGGGTCGGACGTGCATTTCCTATTCGGTAAATTAGAAGGAGTGTCGGCTGCTGCACTTAAACAGATTTAGATATTGAGTCATCCTGACGAGCAGGAATATGCTTACGATTTCAAATTAATAGGAGAAATACCAACATGAACAAAAGAGTAAAAATTGTGTTGCTGGGATTGATGATATGGGCAATCACATTCATGGCCGGCTTCATTGTTTTCGTTGTTTTTGGTGCCGAGGCCGGCGGCCCCTTGGTCGAGGCGGAGTGGATCACTGGGATCCGCGCGTTTTTCCTGGCGATTGGTTTGGCCTTGGGATTATTTCTACTTTACAGAGGCGAAGGACAAAACTACAAACGTACGGCTTGGGAAGCTGGAATATCATGGTATGTAATAATATTGTTGTTGAACTTAATTTCTTTGGTCGGACTGATTGGCTTGGAATTAGAGCTTTGGTTCCCACTGATTTTGATTGATTCCACAGTGTTAATAATTCCTATCGTTGTTGGACGTCTTTTAGCCGGGTCTAAAGAAAGGTGATGCTTAATTCATGGGCTGATCTACCCGGCGAATTGCTAAACAAGACATTATCGGAAATCCTCCGCTTGCAGGTATTGAATTTCACCATCGGCGTCGAATGTTCTTCTCACGGTCATCGCGGTCT
>JACZQL010000497.1 GCA_022545745.1 Deltaproteobacteria bacterium
CAGCTATCAGCGATCAGCTCTCAGTAAAGAAATAATGATAAGCCAGGCAAGAGCATCGGGACAAGGTATCACGCGCCCGTGCCATTCGTACATTGTGACCGAAGTACGTGACTGTTTGATTGCAAGACCTGACCCTGGAGTGACCCTGGAGACTGGAGATTCATCAAAGGACATTGCTAACAAGTTTTGTTGATTCATATCGCCGGCCCAAAAAGGTTTCAAAATTGGGCAAACGGTAAAGACGTGAAGGATTGATTTCCAGAGGGCTATGGAGTTTGCCGCCGAGTTGGATTAAAAAGGGCTGACGAGGATGATTGCATGGATATCGCTGAAGCACAGAACTTTTTATCGAAGCACCATCAGGGAGTGCTGGTCACACGGAGGCGGGACGGGAACCTTCAGATGTCGCCCGTCTCGCCGGCTATTGATGCCAATGGCCGGGTGATTATCAGCAGCCGCGAGACCGCCTTTAAAATAAAGAACCTCCGTCGTGACCCGCGGGCCTCACTTTGCGTCTTTACCGAGGCCTTTCACGGTCTCGGTTGGGTTCAGGTCAACGGTAAGGCGGGGGTTATTTCCCTTCCCGAGGCGATGGAGTTCTTGATGGACTGGCACCGACGAGTCAAAGGGGAACACCAAAACTGGGATGATTACAAGAAAACCATGGAAAAGCAGCGCCGGGTGATCCTCCGCATCGAGATTGAGAGTGCCGGACCTGAGCGAAAAGGATAAAAGTAAAATGCGAAGCTCAGGGCGTGAAAGGGATCTACATCAAGATTTATCTTGTACAGGCAAAAAAAGCCGACCAATTCAGGGCCTCGTCCAACGTATGTTGTGAGTAGAATCCCCGTGGTTTCCTCCCTGTTTTTGCCCATTGACTAATGACCAATAACGATTGACCATGCAATATTATTCGAGTCGATTGAGATAACGCTGATTAATATACTTATGTGCTGGTGCTATGGGCGCTTGAATCCTTCCGCCCTCCGCTAGGAGTTCCAGGATGGTGGCGACTCCCTTTTCGTCGAGAGCCAAACTGGGCGGAGTCGGGGGATTCAGATAAAGATCGTAGGTCCGCTCGGCCTGCTTCTCACCCGCTTTGGTGTAATCGCTAAGGATGGCCGATGCCTCGCTACGATGCGTGGGATCGGCGAGCCATTGCCAGGCCATTTTCACACACTTCAAAAAGGCCAAGATCCCCTCGTTGATCCTGTCCTCATCCCGCACGACACCCACGGTGAAGGGGTAATGGGGGACAATCTCCCGGGAGGAGGCCAGGGCGTGGAAGCCCCGTTCCTCCAACATGAGGTCAAAGGGTTGGGTAACCATGGTGGCGGCTAACAGTCCTCGCTCAAGTTTTTCGCACCTCTGCGGCGGGGGGCCAGCAGCGGTCAGCTCATAGGAATCGGGAGGGAGTGAGTTTTGTCGCAATAGCTTTCGTAGGATCAAGGACTCCGCCGAGCGACCATCGTTTACTCCGATCTTTCCGCCCTTTAACCGGGGGAAATCCCTGATCTCAGGCTGTGCGAGGAGGCGGTACTGAGGCCGAGGGTTGATACTGGCAATGAGCGAAAGCGGTGCTCCATTCTCCATCTCAAGCAACGTCACGTCCGGGATCACACTAATCACATCCAATTCCCCGTTCCCCAATTTCGCCACCGGGTCTGGCGGGGCGGTAAAGATCTTTGCCTGAACAAATAGATCCTCTGCGGCAAAGAAACCACGTTCTTGTGCCACATAAAGTGGCCAATTCATGGCGCTCAATTGGACCTGACCGTAAACGAGTTGGGTTGGCATATTGTTTTTACACAAAGGGTGGGCCTGCCCCGGTCCCTGAAAGTTCTGCCTCTATCATCATTTTTATGAGGCTTCAACTGGCTCCTTCCCCTCGGTCTTGAAGCAGCCAGGCTTTCCTTATAGAAAGTTGAGTGGAATATAAGTTCGTCGCTCAAAGGGAGTGGCCCTATGATTGAAGGACTAAAAGATAAGGTGGTTATAGTCACCGGAGGGGCACACGGCATCGGCAAGGCCTACTGCCTGGGTTTTGGTCGGGCTGGCGCGCGTGTGGTTCTCGCTGATATCGACGGTGAGGCCGCCGCACATGTTGCTTCCCAGGTGATTCAGGAGACAGGGGCTCAGGCTTTGGCAGTCGCCGTTGATGTATCCGACGAAGAATCCGTCAATCAGATGGCA
>JACZQL010000048.1 GCA_022545745.1 Deltaproteobacteria bacterium
GGGCATCGGGATCATGAGGGTTCTGCACCGTCCGGGACGGTCTCTTCCGAGTGGCATAGATCTCTTTCCCCACCACCTCAAATTGCTCCTCAAACACCCGTCCCAATAGTTTCACAGCCTTGATCTCCTCTACCTTTGAAGACCTCCCCTGAAGCCACCTCAGTAGCTGTTGTATATCCCGACCACATTGCCGGTACCGACTCTCTCGTTCCTCCTTGCTTAATCTCCAGTCCATCTTGCTCTGAACATACAAAGTCCAAAGTCTCTCCCAAAACTTTGGCCGCTTACTCGCAGGTAGCACCGCCCCCAAAGCTTCCAACGCCAACCGCAAAGTCTCACAAACACAATCCACACGGCTCATCTCCTTGACGTATCCCACCACGTGGGTACTGTCGAGCCTCTGCACCCCTTTCTTCTTTACCAAACCCAGCTCCATCAAAAACTCCACCACCCTATCAAAAATCACTCGCTCCGCCTTCTTTTGCTGGAGCCGGTCGCGAAAGTACACTAACACCGTAGGGTGAAACCCCCCATAGGTTAGCTCCAAATCCAAGGCATACTTCCACCCTAGATGAAACACTATATGCTCGGCCGCACTCCGATCTGGCGCCTTCTCCATATATTGCAACAGCATTACCCCCGCCAAGATCACAGGATCGACAGCAGGACGCCCGTTATCCTCGCAGTATAAAGACTCCAACTGAGGACGAAGCCTCTCCAGCGCTGGCAGAATCTTTTCTCGAAACAGCCGGTAGCGATGAGTAGGGTCTAATAGATCCTGACAGAGATAAGCGCTATGATAAAAACTCCTTTGAGGAGGTACAGCTTTGATACTCATGAGGTGAGGATAACATAGTTAGTGGATATTGTAAATCTATTTGATAAACTAGATACATGGAATATTTGACAAAAGTTCAAGCCATACGGCGCAAGAAAGGCATGGTTCAGTGCTATGTGAACCTGCCCTTGCCTCTAGCTGCCGCTATTGACTTACAGCCCGGTGAGATGGTCGAGTGGAAAGTTGATCACCGCTACAAGCTCTGGCTCATCCGACAACGACCTAAGAAAAACAACCGGAAAAAGCGGTAGAGGGTTTTTCAGCAGAATCCATAGGTGAATATAGGAAAGTGGATCTCGTGAATATAGTAAATTTGCTATCTGTCTGCGCCAGACTGCCTGAGTAAGTCAACGACCTCGAAATGATCGCTCTCTAGGGCGTGCATTAGAACCGTCACATCGTCGTTGTCTATCTCATTCACGTCTGCACCGTGATCGATCAGAACCTTGGCAATGTCAGCGGACCCTATGGTAGCCGCCTGGGTTAAGGCCGTATAGCCGTTTTCGTCCTTCGCATTCACGTGCGCCCCGTGGTCCAGTAATTGTTTTACATCTTCGATTTTGCCTTCACGTGCTGCACGCCGGAGCCGTCTGTCATAAACGGCACGGGCATAAAAGCAAATACCTAAAAACAAGTAAGCGACAAAGAAGGCGCAGCTCAGGAACCAAAACGCTGTCATCCCAACGAGATGGAAGCGCTTTAGGAGGGGTGGTATGGCCAACGTTACAATAATGCCGACGCTAGTAAATATCGTCAGCACTTGAATGTAGTACTGATTTGCCCCCAATCCGGATCGATGTCTGATCTCTGGGTTCATGCCCATAACTCCTCTTTGGTGAATCTGAGCAAAAGGAATGCCAGAGTATAACCTGTTGATATTTAAGGACTTTTGTATTTCTTATAAGGTGAAAATAGTTGAATTTTGAGCAATCATTCCTAAGATTGTTCTATTCCAAGTTTGCTTAAACGGTAGGGAGGTCACGCGGTGAGCCGGATCTAACTCACGATTTCTCTGGTCCAAACCCGAGTCTGGTAAGCTGCACGCAAAGAGGAAAAGATAAAAGATACGGGGAAAACCGGATAGAAATTGGCGGGATGAGCGACTTCTTAAGGAAGGCCCTTGATCGGACTACAGCCCTGTCCTACTCTGCAGACTTCGATTGCACCCGTTAACCGGTCAATACGGTATAGGATCGTAACATCGCTTGTGGAAACTAACGAATATCGGCCAGACAGGGCGAGGAACACGATGGCGAAAAATATAGCAGCGAAAATGATTTTACTTACTATGTCGAACACTTCTTCGACCCCAAATCGAGTCGTTCAAAACTGCCGGCGTCCGCAATACCTTCTAATAGATTAATCCCTGAGGACGTTTCCCGTCAAGTACTTTACACATTGGATTGAGATCTCGATCATAAAGAATGCTATTGTGCCACCGTTATCTGTCACATGTGGTCTAACCGGGTTTTAAGGCAAGGCGAATCAAGGAGGGATTACGATGTCGGTTAAATATCGCGCGGACCATGTGGGGAGCCTGCTACGACCCCAGGCACTGTTACAGGCTCGCAGCCAAGGCGCGGCTGCAAATCAGAATCTACGGATGCTGGAGGACAAGCACATTTTGCGGGGGCTCCAACGCCAGAAGGAGCTTGGCCTGAAGATATTCACCGACGGTGAGTTCCGCCGCAGCAACTTCATGAGCGACTTCAGTGAATCAGTAGAGGGGATCGAGGAGGGCGAAACCATTCCACGTTCCTGGCAGGCCAGCGGCGGTACAGCCCCAATAAAAGCGTTAAGCGTACCCGGCGTAGTGGTGGGCAAGATCAAACAGACCAAACGATTGACTCGACATGAAGTGGACTTCCTAAAGCAGCACAGCCCCGGTGACATCAAAATTACCCTGCCGTCAGCCAACCAGTTCCCGGCCATATTCTATAAAAAGGGTGTGACCGATAAGGTTTACCCTAGCCATTCAGCTTTGCTGTGGGACATCGTCCCCGTGATCAAGGCGGAGATTCAGGCGCTGGTGGGCGAAGGATTGCCGTATGTGCAGATCGATGCCCCCCGCTACAGCTACTATGTCGATCCAAAGTGGCGGGACTATATCAAGAATGAGATGGGGTTAGACCCCGACCAGGCACTGGACGAGGCAATTCGGGCCGACAACGCCTGTTTGGAGGGTGCCAAGCGTGCGGGGGTAAACTTGACCATTCACCTCTGCCGGGGCAACAACCGCAGCCAATGGTTGGCCGAAGGTGGTTACGATGCCATTGCTGAGAAGCTGTTCGGGCAGCTCCAGGTGGATGCATTCCTCCTTGAGTACGACACTGAGCGGGCTGGTAGCTTCGAACCCTTGCGGTTCGTGCCACGAGATAAGATTGTCGTCCTAGGGCTGGTGAGCACAAAGGTTCCAAATTTAGCAACGCAAGATGAACTCGCGAGGCGCATTGACGAAGCCAGCAAGTATGTGCCCCTGGAAAACCTCGCCCTCAGCCCCCAGTGCGGCTTTGCCTCCGTTATGGAGGGCAATTTGCTCACCGAGGACGACCAGTGGCGCAAGCTGAAGCTAGTCGTGGATACCGCCACCAAGGTGTGGGGGCATAGTTAGCCCTGTCAAGCATTCTGCATTGGCCGATTGGGGAGTTTAAATCTTCCGAAGCGATTTACACCTAGGTATCATTGGTTTTTTTTGTTACTATTGACGTGCTAGGAAAGGGGAGAACAAGGCTCGGCCCCCCTCTATTTACTCCCAAGTAAGACTTGCAGCTATCCAATGAAAATTACCAGAATCAGAGGATTTTCCGATCTCCTTCCGGGTGAGACCGAAACCTGGCAGTTCGTGGAACAGGTAGCTCGGAAGGTGTTCGCCCGCTATAACTTCTCTGAGATCCGAATTCCTATTCTGGAAAAGACGGAACTGTTCAGCCGGTCGCTGGGTGAGACCACGGATATCGTGGAGAAGGAGATGTACACCTTTGCGGATCAGGATGCCAAAGGCTCCATGCTGACCTTGAGACCGGAGGGGACGGCCGGTGTGGTGCGGGCTTACATAGAAGCTGGCCTTGCCCAGGTAGAACCGATGCAAAAGTTCTATTACCTGGGCCCCATGTTTCGCCGTGAGCGGCCCCAAAAGGGAAGGTTTAGGCAATTCTATCAGATCGGTGCAGAGGTCCTGGGAAGAAAGGACCCAGTGGCGGATGCTGAGCTGCTCCTGTTGCTCAACGATTTCTTCTCCACGCTGGGACTACACGATTTGTCTTTGGAGCTCAATTCTCTCGGATGCTCAGAGTGCCGCCCGCGCTATCGGAGTGAACTCCTTTCGTTTTTGCAGCAAAGGGAAGACAAACTGTGTGAGAACTGCCGGCGCCGAATGGAACGCAATCCCCTGCGTGTCCTGGATTGTAAGGAGCCGTCCTGTTCCCAGGTGACCAAGAATGCGCCATGCATCATCGATTACCTCTGCCATGCCTGCCAGGACCACTTTGGGGAAGTGAAGCGATTGCTCGAGGAGACCAAAGTGGCCTACGTCATCAATCCCAAAATGGTGAGAGGTCTGGACTACTACGGTCGTACGACATTCGAATGGACCACAAATCGGCTGGGATCTCAGAATGCGGTGGCGGCAGGGGGGCGTTACGATGGTCTGGTCAAAGACCTGGGGGGTCCTGCCGTGGCGGGAGTGGGGTTTGCCCTGGGCATGGAGCGCCTGGTGCTATTGTTAGGGGTGGAAGAAGAAAGTCGATTCAATCGCCCAGGCCTTTACCTGGCCTGGATGGGAAAGGCTGCTGGAGACTGGGCCTTCCCGGTTGCCCATGCGCTACGCCAGAGAGGGGTCGTGGTGGAGATGGAAGGAGAAGAGAAGAGCTTGAAAAGCCAGATGAGGCGGGCTGATAAGCTCAAGGCGCAGTACGTCTTCATCGTGGGTGAGGACGAACTGAACAAAGGGAAGGGGATCCTGCGGCATATGGGTAGCAAGGAGCAGGTGGAGGTGAATCTCAAAGGGGTTGAGACCGAACTGGCGGGAAAATTGCCGACCTCTAAGACAGATCTATGAGTCAGGAGAGCACAGAAAGGGTTTTTTCCGATCCCCTGGGGGATTGGAAGAGAAGCTGCCAGTGCGGTGAGCCGCGCGTAACGGTCGTTGGGAAAGAGCTCATCCTAATGGGCTGGGTCCTGCGCCGGCGTGATCATGGAGGGCTGATCTTTGTCGACCTCCGCGATCGGACCGGGATCGTTCAGGTGGTTTTTAACCCGGCAGTGGATCGCACCGCCCATGAACGGGCCAAACATATCCGACACGAGGATGTTCTGGCTGTGCGCGGAGTTTTGGCAAAGAGGACCCCTGAAACCATCAACCCGGAAATTGCCACGGGTGAGGTGGAGCTCATGACCAGCGAGGTCAAGCTCTTGAATGCCTCGCGGGTGCCGCCGTTTTCCCTGGAAGATGATACCGATGCCAACGAGAACATGCGCCTCAAGTACCGCTACCTCGACATGCGTCGTCCCCAAAGTTTGCAACATCTCGTTCTGCGCTATCAGATGGTGAAAAAAATCCGCGACTACCTGGACGGTCTAGGGTTCATCGAAGTCGAGACCCCCATGTTAACCAAGAGCACTCCTGAAGGGGCGAGGGATTATCTGGTCCCTAGTCGAATTTATCCGGGTAAGTTCTATGCGCTGCCCCAATCTCCACAGCTTTTCAAGCAGATTCTCATGGTTGGGGGTGTAGACCGTTATTTTCAGATCGTACGCTGCTTCCGGGATGAGGATCTAAGGGCCGACCGGCAACCCGAATTCACTCAGCTCGACGTGGAAATGTCTTTTGTCCAACCGGAAGACATCTTTCAAGCGGTTGAGGGAATGATGGTTCTGCTCTTCAAGGAGCTCAAAGGCGTCGAGCTCAAAACGCCATTCCCTCGCATTTCTTACGCCGATGCCATGTCCCTCTATGGATCGGATAAACCGGACCTTCGGTTTGGGCTCGAGCTAGCGGAATTCTCCAGCGTCTTCCAGGGCTCAAAGGTGGCGGTCTTCTCCAAAGTCCTCGAGAAGGGAGGGATCGTCAAAGGACTCTGCGTACCTGGAGGTGCGAGCCTTTCACGCAAGGAGTTGGATGATTTAACGGCCTACGTTACCGAGTTTGGTGCTAAGGGCATGGCATGGATCAAAATCTCAGATAAGGGATGGCAGTCCCCCCTGGCGAAGTTCCTTTCCGCCAATGAGCGGGACCAAATTCAGAAGATTACCAAGGCAAAGGACGGAGATATTATTCTTTTTTCTGCTGACGAGGCCAATATCGTATATGAATCCCTAGCCAACCTTCGGCTCCGCCTGGTAGCGAAGATGGGGCTCAAGCCCAAGCAAGAGTACAACCTGGCATGGATCGTCGATTTTCCACTCCTGGGTTATGACGCAGGCGAGAAGCGATACGTTGCCATCCATCATCCCTTTACCGCTCCCCGGGAGGAGGACCTCACATTACTTGGCAGCGATCCTTCAAAGGTACGCTCCAGGGCCTACGATCTGGTCCTGAATGGCGTTGAAGTTGGGGGTGGGAGCATCCGTATCCACCAGGTGGAATTACAGAAGCAGATCCTGAAACTCCTAGGTATCGGTGCTGAAGAGGCGCAGGCTCAGTTCGGATTTTTCCTGGAAGCATTGAGTTTCGGCGCGCCGCCTCATGGAGGCATAGCCTTCGGCATTGACCGGCTTGCCATGCTTTTGAGTGGCGCCCAGTCGATCCGGGATGTCATCGCCTTCCCCAAGAGTCAAAAGGCCGTTTGCCTGCTCACTGACGCACCCAGCCAGGTGCATCCCAAGCAGCTGCGGGAACTTGGCATCAAGACCGTGACCGGGGATTGAGCGTTCGAAGGTTCCCTTGCGGTGCCGGTATCCAATTACCGATTGATCCAGTAACGAGAGTATTCGGGTAGGTAGGTGAGGGTCGATAGGTCCTTCATCCGATCGAGGAAGACCTTTCCCTGCAGGTGGTCCCATTCGTGCTGGATAACCCGTGCGTGGAATCCGGATGCGACGAAGTCGACATCTTTGCCCTCGCGGTTACGGCCCACCACCTTGATCTCTTTGTAACGCGGGACCTTCCCACGCATCTCGATGATGCTCAGGCATCCCTCCCAGTCCTCTTCCATCTCTTCGGAAAGGGGTTCGATCTTTGGGTTAATCAACACCGAAAGCGGGACTTCAGGTTTCTCAGGGTAACGGGGATTATTGGCCACTTCTACGACGGCAATCTGCCTGGGAACTTGGACCTGCACAGCGGCAAGACCCACCCCATCATATTCCTTCATGGTTTCGATCATGTTATCGATCAGTCGCTGGGTCTCGGGCGTGCTGATCTCCTTGGGCGCCAAATCCTTGGCGACATTACGGAGGACAGGGTGCCCTAGTCTTGCGACCTTGAGGATGGACATGCCTGTTTAATAGCATGCGTTGAAGGACCAGGGGAAGGGAGATGGCTGTGAGTAATGGGGTCCTTAAATTTCTTCAATTGACTCAAAGTGTTGCAGCTATTGACATTGTGGATTTTCTAGGTCTATATTACACAAGTGGCGACTTTTATAAGGAGGTGTCACCTATGCAGGCTGACGGCTTATTAAAGTCCATGAAAAACGATAGAAGTTCCCTGATGAATGTGGGGCGCCGGGTTGATTACGCGGTTCGCGCGCTTGCCTATCTGGCAGCTCAGCCGTTCGACAGGATAATTGGAAGTCGGGAGATAACCCAGA
>JACZQL010000049.1 GCA_022545745.1 Deltaproteobacteria bacterium
AACTCAGTACTGACTAGCGCTTTGCTGCCTAGTGCCCGCTGCCATCTGCTTACTGTCTGTTTGTAGACTGGTTTATTCCACGGTCACGCTCTTAGCCAAATTGCGGGGTTGATCAACGTCGGTACCTCGCTGCACCGCACTGTAATAAGCGATCAGTTGGAGCGGTATAGTTAAAACGACGGGGGTAAGATAATAAGAAGCCTTTGGGACGATCAGAGTATGATAGGCCAGGGCCCTAACGGCATCCGCCCCTTCTTCCGTTAGTGCTATGATCTTACCTCCCCTGGATTCAACTTCTTTGAGATTCCCCAACGTCTTCGGAAATGAGCGATCCTTTGGCAAAAGAATCACCACAGGCATTTCCTCTCCGATCAAGGCAATGGGTCCATGCTTCATCTCACCCGCTGGGTAGCCCTCTGCATGGATATAAGAGATCTCTTTGAGTTTCAGCGCCCCCTCTAAGGCAATGGGATAATTGATGCCTCTAGCCAGATAGAGATAATCTCGGACATCGCCTAACTCTTGGGTCATTTTTGCGATTTCCGGTTCGAGCTTGAGGACCTCCTCGACCCAAAGGGGCAACCGCATGAGATCCCCTAACAGCCTTTTGGACTCGGCCCGGCTTAGGCACCCATTGATTCGCCCTAACCCAATGGCAAACAGGTAGAGGGCAGTGAGCTGGGTGGTGAAGGCCTTGGTGCTCGCCACACTAATCTCGGGTCCTGCGTGGGTATAAAATACCCCGTTGGATTTACGTGCCAAGGAAGAATCCACCACGTTACAGATGGAAACGACCTTCGCCTTTTTTGCCCGAGCCAGATCTATGGCTGCGAGTGTATCGGCGGTCTCACCGGACTGACTGACCAGGAGAAGGAGGGAGTGAGAATCAATTAGCGGAGCGCGATAACGGAACTCTGATCCGTAGTCCACCTCCGTTGGGATTCCCGCGATCTCCTCGAGCAAAAATTTCCCCACCAGGCATGCGTGCCATGCCGTACCACAGGCAACCATATGAATCTTTTTAATCCGGTAGAGCTCCCTGGTTTTTAAACCGACCCCGTCTAAGGAAACTTCCCCCGACTTGAGCGATATCCTCCCTCTAAATGTGTCGGTAATGGCATTGGGTTGCTCATGAATCTCCTTGAGCATAAAGTGAGGAAATCCTCCCTTCTGGGCTGTCACTGCATCCCACGTAATTTCCTTGAATGCCCTCTTGGTTTCGTTCCCAGCTCCATCCCAAATGCGAATTCCCTCTACTGTCACCTCAGCAATCTCGCCATCTTCTAAAAAAGCCACCTTTCGTGTGTGATCCAAGAGCGCTGGGATATCGGAGGCCACAAAGGTCTCACCCTCCTTCCAGCCAATGACAATGGATGTGGAATTTTTTGCTATGATCAGCCGATGGGGATCATTTTGATGGAGAAAGGCCAGGGCATAGGAGCCATGAATCCTCCTGAGACTCTTGCGCACCGCGTTAAGGAAATTGGCCCCTTTATCAATCTCTTCCTCCACAAGGTGAGCTACGATTTCTGTATCGGTCTCTGAGGCGATTTTTGCTCCCTTTTTGACCAGGTAGTCTTTCAACTCCAGGTAATTCTCAATAATCCCATTGTGGACAACCACGACACTTCCAGCACGGTGGGGATGGGCGTTGGTTTCTGTGGGACGGCCGTGAGTCGCCCAGCGGGTGTGGCCAATTCCGACATTCCCCTGAAGGGGGCCCCGACGGAGAATCTCTTCAAGATTTTTGAGCTTACCCTCCGAGCGGCGGATGGTTACATGGCCCTCATTGAGCACGGCGATGCCTGCGGAGTCGTACCCCCGATACTCGAGCTTTTTCAAGCTCTCTAGAATGATGGGCGCTGCCTCACGCGCGCCAATATAACCAACGATTCCACACATTTCGTTACTCGTTATTCGTTATTCGTTTCAGTCGCTGTTTCACTTTGATTGGCTTCGGATACCCGACTAACGTTTTATTTCGTCTTGTGTTTGTCTCTGAACCGTTGTACCCAGCCCTTCACATGTCTCTGGGGCACGCGGCTCAAGGCCAGCGCCCCGGCGGGAACATCTTGTGTGATGGTGGAACCAGCACCCACATAGGCGTCGTTCCCGATGACCACCGGCGCCACCAACTGCGTATTGCTGCCGATTTGGACCCGATCCCCTATGGTGGTTCGGTGCTTTTCAAAACCGTCGTAATTACAAGTAATGGTCCCTGCGCCGATGTTCGTTTCCTTTCCCAACTTTGAATCTCCAATATAGCTTAGGTGACTCGCCTTTGTCCCATTTTCAATCGATGAGTTCTTCACTTCGACGAAGTTACCAACCCGCACATTGTTTTTTAGCACGGTCCCAGGGCGGAGGTGGGAGAACGGTCCAATTTCCGCTTTCTCCCCGATTTCACAATCGGTAATAACAACGGAGAACTTGAGGTGGGATTCCTTCCCGAACCGGCTGTTAGTGACATAGGCATTGCCATCAATCAGACATCTCTCTCCCACTACGGTCCGTCCCATGAGATGCGTATTCGCCCCGATCACCGTATCCTTACCAATCTGGACCCCTTCCTCAATATAAGTCGTTAGCGGATCCTTGAGGGTTACCCCCAATTCCATCCACCTGCGGTTAACCTTTTCCTGTATGGCCCTTTCCATCATCGCGAGCTCCTCTCTGGTATTAATTCCCAACATTTCCCGTGGATCATTCACCTGGACCGCACCGACACTTTGCCCGTTCCTACAGGCGATGCCCACAATATCCGGCAGATAGTATTCACCCTGTCGGTTCAGGTCGGTTAAGTCATCCAGGGCGGAATAGAGAAATTTTGGGGAGACCACATAAATGCCTGCGTTGACTTCGTTAATCTCTTTCTCCGAATCACTTGCATCCTTCTCTTCTACGATCCCAGTCACCTCACCGTTGGCCCCCCTCAAGACCCTCCCATAACCGGATGGATGGTCTAAACAAGCCGTCATCAGTGAAACAGTCGACTCATGATCGCGATGGTGGCGCAGGAGTGCGGTTAAACTATCCTTCGTAAGGAAGGGGACATCACCGCTCAGGATCAGAAGATCACCCGAAAATCGACCTAAGGTTTTCCTGGTGCATTGCACGGCATGTCCCGTGCCGAGCTGCTCCTTCTGTAGAACCCATATGACTTTTTCGTTGTCGCATGCCTGCCTGACCTGCTCCGTACCATGGCCCACGACCACCACTACCCTTTCGGGGTTCAAGCTCCAGCAAACTCGCAGAGGGTACGAGATAAGGGGGGCCCCTCCCAAAGGGTGCAATACCTTCGGAAGGTCGGACCTCATCCGCTTACCCAAGCCAGCGGCCATCAAAATCACACCAAGGGACCCCATAATCGTGAAACCAGAATACGGATTATAGCTGAAGTCCCGTACCCATCAAAGGGGCTTCGGACCGTGCTGGTTAGTTAGGACCAGAGGCAGAACAGAGCGGCTTGTCTCGAGACGATCGAATGGCCCCAGCTTCCTCGAGAATTGATCGCACTTCTTCAACCAAAAGGTCGGGGGTTGGGAGTTCCCCGACGTGGAGGGCAATCCCATTGACGATGACGGATGCGGGGCTGATACCCAGAAAAAGGGTTTTCAGAAAAGGTCCTAGTGGGGGGCGATATCTGCGATAATCCCCTAAAAGGACTGGGATGAGATAGAGGCCGTTTCGGGGGTCTACTACGTCTATCTCCACCCTATGGTCAAACTCTCGGCGCAGGGCGAGGTAGAGTTCCCCCACCCGATCCATAATCGATCTAATCATTGCGTAGTCGGGAATTTCGCGAGACCCAAAGGCATCGATACCCTCGAGGGTCCCGGCACAATTGCTACAGGTTAACGTCTCGGGACTTTCTCTAACGAGTATGACCCTAGGTTTCATGCCGCTCAGTTACCCCCTAACGGGCACCCCCTCCGTCTGCCCACTACCTCTCAGAATCCTAACTGCCTTCACGACCATGTACAAAGCGCTAACTAAAATCAAAACCCCAATCACAAAGAGGCCCCAATTTTCCTTTACCCAAAAGCCCTTTAACGTTAAAAGCATGGCCCAGCATGTCATAAAAAGCAATATCACCATAGGAGTCAAGGTGTATGCTATGGGCCTCTTCAGCTTGACTAGAAAAACGCTGATGACCAGAAGGGCCAGACTAGCAAGCAACTGGTTGGTCGTCCCAAAGAGGGGCCAGATGACAAGACCGCCGGCACCCTTACCGTCATAGAGTGCCAGAATCCCGGTGGTTACAACAGCGATGAGAGTGGCGATCCATCCCTTTTTCAAGGCCGGAAGGTTCATTATATCACCGAACTCCGCGGTGACATACTTCTGCAGTCTCAGGCCCGTATCCATGGTGGTGCCTGCAAAACTCACCACCACAACGGCAGCAAAGGTGGCCCCGATGGTCTGGGAGATGCCAAACCCTCGGTAGAGAAAATGGCTGATCCCATCGACGAAGGCACTCACCTTGGCTCCAAGGCCAGCAGCCCCTCCCCAAGTGGCATAGTGCTCATTCCACGCGGCTACGGAAGCAAACCCACCCGCACAGGCCAGGATAGCCACCAGGGCCAGGCTCCCTTCTCCCAGGGATCCCAAATAACCCACGGGTCGAGCATCCGTCTCTTTATCCAACTGTTTCGAGGTTGTCCCAGAGGAGACGATAGAATGGAAACCAGAGATGGCACCACAGGCAATCGTTATGAAGATGAAGGGAATCATCATAGGCGCTCCCGGTGGATTCAGACGGATCGCAGGGGCCACCAAGATCAAGCCCTCCGAAGTGAAAGTACCTATGATCACCGCCAGGAAAACCGCAGTTAAGCCGAAATAGAGCTGGTGTCCGTTCAGGTAGTCCCTCGGCTGGAGGAGGACCCAAACCGGCAGCAGGGTGGAGAACAAGCCGTATCCAAGTAATATAAGGACCCAAGTCACGACGGGAGTGCCTAGAGTCGGGACCTTCACTTCCCATCCATAGGTACCCGAAAGGATCACAAGCAAATACATAATGGCCACAGCCACTATGGAGGGAAGAAGAACTCCCGCTCCCTTATGTTTATAGATCAGCCATCCAATTGCCAGGGCCAACGGTATCTCCACAAAGATTGGAATCACTGACATGGGATAGCGGATAAAGAGGGCCGCAATCACCAGAGCAAAGACGGCGTTTACCATCAAGACCAAGAAGTAAATGACGATAAGAAACAGTAACCTGGCCCGTTGCCCGATCAGATCAGCCGTGAGATGGCCAATGGAGCGTCCCTTATGTCTACTGGAAACCCAAATGCTACCAAGATCATGGGCCCCAGAAGCAAAGATGCTACCCACCACGACCCATAAAAACGCCGGCAACCATCCCCAAATCATCGCTATGGCCGGCCCTACGATGGGTGCGGCGCCTGCAACGGAGACGAAATGATGACCCATCAGGATATGCTTATGGGTGGGTATGTACTCTACTCCGTCCTCCAGTTCATGTGCTGGTGTTTTGAAATCGGGATCAAGCTGGTAGATCTTCTCGGCCAAAAACTTCGAATAGAAACGATAGGCGAGATAAAAAAGACCGAGCCCGATGAGAACCAAAACGATTGCTGGCATAGAACGTCCTTCTTAGCTAGTTAAAAAATATTGCCCCGCAGGAGCTCTCGCAAGCTAAGGTCTTCTTTATGAAGAGATTATTTCCCCGGATCATCGCCATGTTAAATCGTCAACCTCATACAGTGAACAACAGACGCATGAGGCATGTGATCCATACGATGCCACTATGCTAGGAAAAGGGCAAGGACTCCAAGCGGTCTGTTAACGGCGCAATTCTGTCTCTTGCTCCATCGCAAGAATGCTTTTTCAACTGAGAAGAGAGGGTAACCCTTCATTTGTCGAAACCGCCCGTTAATGCCCATCTAAAAACCATGTGCCTATTGCCTTGACAGCGTCTGGCGAACTTGCTAGAAAGCGGAACTTAGTACTGGCCGGGGGAGACCCAGAGGGAGACCATTATGCTCGAACGGGAAGAGGAGCTATTGAACAGCAGGGAGGTCGCCAGGATTTTGGACATGAGCCCTGATACGGTAAATGAGTTCGCACGCAAAAACATACTGCCCGCCTTTAAGAAGGGGAAGCAGTGGCGGTTTCTTAAAAAAGATATCTTCTCTTTTAACAAGAAACAGACAAGGGAGATCCAAGCTGCTTGACCCCCAGTAAGATGGGTATCGACGACTTGGGTTGTGGTTGGGTTCATGGCTGAAACAGGGGCGCACGAAAGCAAGCTCTACTCGGATCTCGCACCGCTTTACGATAAAATCTTTGGAAAGATTTTTTACTCTCGCCTAAGTCACGTCATTAAGACCCTCAAACTTCCTCGGGGTGCCAAGGTCTTAGAACTGGGCGTAGGGACCGGCACTTCCTTCCCAGCCTATCCCCCTCACTGTGAGGTCATTGGGGTTGACTTGGCACCGGACATGTTGGCCCATGCCAGAACCAAAATCCGCAACAACGGCTGGACCCACTTGAAGGTCTTGAAGATGGATGCCCTGCATCTTGATTTCGCGGACGATACCTTCGACTATATCATGGCCTTTCATGTGGTTACTGTGGTTCCAGATCCCATCAGGATGATGGAGGAGGCCCAGCGAGTTTGCCGGCCGGGAGGGAGAATCGTCATCGTGAACCACTTTACCAGCGAGTCTCCCATCTTGGGCAGTTTGACCGAAGCCCTAGACCCTGTAACCCGGCGACTCGGGTGGAGGACCGACCTCAAACTGGACCCCTTTGTGCGAGCCACGCAACTCAAAATTGACAAAGTCTATAAACTCTCAAAGCTTTCTCTCTATACGGTCCTAGAGGGCTACAACGAGAAGAACGGATACTCGAAGTCCACGTTGTCGGCTGAGTGACCCTCCTCCTCTTCTCACCACTCGGTGAGATCTCAAGGAGAACCCTAGCCATTGGCGAAGGCTCCGCGCCTCGAGCCTGCGGGACACCTCCCCGATTCGGTTTTCTCTTATTATTTTTAAACCTCCAGGGATTTGCTTCCGGTGGAGTTAGCCACCGCAGACCGGTCATCTCAACCCACGTATTTCTCCAGGCAGGATTTATGATGTCGTTTCTCTTCCCCCGACGGAAAGTTGTGCCTCTCTAGGCAGCGAGGAAATGGGGTCGTACTAGAACCACTCTTAATTGGAGCCCTCACCAGAATCGTCCTTTTTAGTTGGCCCCTCTTTTTGAGTGATCTCTTCTGAATCTTCGCCCCCTACTCCTTTTTTGAAGTCCCGGATGGCCTTACCCAATCCACTCCCGATTTGGGGCAACTTTCCCGGTCCAAAAATGATCAGGGCGATCACCAGGATAATCAACAGTTCCTGAAAGCCTAGTCCAAACATGGACCCTCCTTATCTTCCCAACCTCTTAACAAAGTTAGACATTCCACCCCGATTTCCAGCATACCAGATTTGCCCAGCGCTTTTAACCTCCTCGGGACACGCCATAAAACCAAATTTGCAAATTCTCATGGTAGAAGTTATGAAGGATTGAAAATCCAGGACTGTACATTTATGCAAGCGCAAACATTA
>JACZQL010000498.1 GCA_022545745.1 Deltaproteobacteria bacterium
GGAAAAGGGCAACACATCGGTAGATTCGGATACCACCCCTATACCTCCTGATATCGCAGCCGAGGTTGCAATCCGGCCTGTTGCCGCCCCGACTCCTACCATCGGGCCCATCCCGGGCCTCCGTCCGCTTTTGACTTCGGATTCGAATAGGCCTACGAGTCGTGGCCCTTGGGGTGTCGGTTGGTAGATCTTGCCCTCGGCTCTCACCACACTTCTGCCCATACCAAATCCAATCACCATGCGTTGGGTCATGTTCCCTTCATCGATAGACACAAAGCGCCCTTTGACAAAGTACACATTACTTTTGGTCGGGGGAGGCCCACTCGCCCTCTCCGCAAGAATTCCATACTTCCCCAGCTCTTTCACCAGGTGCTCCGACAAGGCCCTGGCTACTTTTCGCCCGACCTCAAGTTCCTTTTGGGTTTTCGGGGTTCCCTCGTTTCCCCGCACGGTTCCAGAAATGCCTCTCATGATCCCTTTGTCAAGTTGGACCTGTTCAGGGGAAACAGCAAAGTCATAAATCAGAGTCAGTTCAGGTTTAACCAGCCGTTCCCCTCCGAGGGATACGGGTGAGGTTTGTGTTTCCACGCTGGCACACCCCACGAACAAGAAGACAGCGAAACAACTAAGAAGCCAATAAACAGAAGGGAGACATCGTGTCCCCTCCATAGAGTTCCTCCTAGCTTTAATCGGATTGAGTAGAAGCATGATGAGATCCTTCCTTTCTTGATTAATTAACAACCACCTTTTGGTTTCGGTTTAAATCTTATCACCGGCGTTGTTGCATAATTGTCGTTAACTCATTGAATTTATTACATTTTCAGATTTTCATTGAAATACGTAAGTTGCTGATTTCCTGCGTGTTTTTAGGAATTATGCAACAACGCTCTACAGGGGTGAGATGGCAACAGATTGGAAGGGCCAGCGTCCTCAGAACCGATAGACGGAACCGACAGCAAACAGAAACTGGTTCTCTTCCCCTTTGTCCTTCACGATCGGGCTGTCGGCGGCGTCACCCAAGAGCCGCCAGTATCTCATGACCATCAGGCCCGACCATTTACCAGACAGGGGAAAGCGCGAGGACACCGACAGGCCGACGTCCTTGACTCCGCCATCGGCCTTGAATGTTCGAAGACCCGACGTGGCCGACTGCGCAGCATTGACTCCAAAATAGCTCTTCATGTAGTCATCAGTCGCCAAACTCGTGGTCACCATGACGAGAGTCAAAGGCTTTCCCAATGGAAGCTGTGCACCCACACCGATCTCCGCCAGCGCCCCTCCGTGTCCGTCAGCAACGTCCTGGGTGATCAACGTCCTAAACCGAAAGGGGCCTCTCCTGTAACGGATGAACCCTCCGACTTCGATGCTCGTATCGACATCGCCCAGCCCCCTCAGGGCATCGTTGTCATCATCCTTGCGTTTGCCTCGGATCCTGGCGAGAGGACCGAGCCTAAGGTTTGGGGTCCTCAAGGCATTGGCTTGCAGGGACCTACCGCGGAGGATGATCCGGTCTTTCCAACCGATCCGAAAATAGGGTGCGGCAACGAATTCGTAATTGCTGGACCCCTCGTAATCGGGGCCGAGGCCGGCGAGTACGCCGAGGCGGAAGTCCCAGGTGGGCGCCTTTTTGACTGGCTCCGCCCCCGGGGTCTGCTCGAGGTCCTCCACTGAATCAGCGAGGAGATTGAGCTCTTCGAGATCCTCGTCCGCGATCGCCGGTGCCGCTGTGAGTACGGCGCCACAGATGGCGATCACGCACACTAACCTTCGGATTCGCGTTCCTTGTATTGCCATTCTCACTTCTCCCAGCGATATTTGATTTTGACCACTACTATGACGGCTTCTATTATCTATAAATCTACTACCAAATATCTATCACTCAATAGACCAGGTTAGGGTTCGGGAGTTTACTTTGGCCGGTCGCTGCCTTGTTGGGCCAGATCCTCACGGATCTCGTCACCAACCGCATAGGTGCGGCACTCTGACTCGATGCGCCGGTCCTCCCGTCGCTGCTCGCAATATTCTAGAGCCTCCCGGATCGCCAAGTCCCGCGTGGGGTAGTCATAGGCGTAGCCGGACACGTAGATTCCACTGGGATCGCCAGCGATGGCCATGGATTTCTCTGGAGGAAGGAACTGGTACCTCCTCACCTCGACCTCGAATTGCCTCTCCGTCCGCATCT
>JACZQL010000499.1 GCA_022545745.1 Deltaproteobacteria bacterium
CCGGCAAGCTGAGGCTCCTCGCTGGGAAGACGAACCGTGTCCACCCGCCCGAGTAGTTGAGGGTCAGATGGATTGCAATATCACTCTGGACGGTCGAGGGATTTGAGCTCGGATGGAGGCGATAAATAGAGCGAAGTTCCACTCCCCATTGCGAGATTTGGCCTTCGAATCGTAGGGATAGGATTACCTTTCGATGTTGCCCTGAATCTGCTCAGTAAGGAGGAAGTTGGAATGCTCGTAAGTACCGTACTGTTTTTCCTTGGCGTACCGCTTTGGTTGATAGTTGGCATGCTGCTGCTGGCTTGGTGGAACCGCAGGAAGGTCAAGAGCCAACCCGGGATCTTCCCACTAAAGACAAGGTTGGAGGCGAGTGCCGATTTAGAAGAAGAGCCTAAATGGCCGCGCATGTCGAACTACGCTCAGTGGGTGCATGATGTACTGATCGTGCGCAAAGGTATGGGCCTAATGATTGCCGTACCTTACGGAGTCACCGCTGTAGAAGGACCCGTCACGGAAGCCAATGTTGGAGAGGTAAAAGGGATGGGTGACCGCCCGTTTGTTACTAGTTTGCGCTTGGATGATGGTTCTATCCTGCAGGTGGCTTTACGCGAGGAGGATGTCGACCTAGCTCAACATACGTTTGACCTACGTGAAGCTCCGATCCCTAATGTCGCTGCGCCAGATTAATTCCAGTTCCGGGCTCGCGAGGAGTTTAATTCATATACCTAAAAGGAGGTAGATCATGATCATTGGAGAACGGAAGATTGAAGGCAAAACGACGACGCAAGGTGGATACCCTTTACCTCTGACAGGGAAAGCCCTGACCGACACACCTGTGGTGGTTTTACGGGAAGATGAAGCACTCAGAGAATACCCTGAGGTCTTTGTCCCCGGACAAGAGGAATTGGCAGCTGACGAGATACGAATTACCTGTACAGGTTCGGGAAACCCACCTGTTCGCCGAGCGCAGGCCGCCACCGGATGGCTGGTGGAGCTGGGCAATGGCGACAAGTTCGTGTTTGATGTGGGCGGTGGGACCGTTCAAAATTTGTGGAGTCTGATGATCCACCCTGCACTGCTCGACAAGCTCTTCCTGACCCACCTGCACCTCGACCATGTAGGCGATTTCCACGTACTCTACGACGCTATGGGTTGGGCGCGCAATACACCGCTTCGTGTGTGGGGCCCTTCAGGAGCGACTAAGGAGTTGGGAACGACTCATTTCTGCGAATTGATGGATAAGGCTGCCTTTTGGCACACGCAGAGCAAGCGAGGAATCATACCCGGTGGCGGCATGGAGATTGAGGCAAAGGAGTTTGACGTAAGCCAGTTCAGCCCCGAGAATCCGAGGACCTTAGTGTATGACGAGAACGGCGTGAAAATTTACGCCTTTCCTGTTGCACACATTCTTATTGGTGCGGTGGGGTACCGATTGGAATGGAACGGACTGTCCTGGACTTTCAACGGTGATGGAGAGCCGAACACGTTCGAAGCCGAGCAAGCTAAGGGCGTGGACGTATTCATGCATGAGGCCTTTCTGGATGGGGCGACCATGTCAAAAAAGATGCATATGCCTTTAGAACAGGCGAACATCATTTCAGGTGCGCATTCCACGTCAGATCGCGTGGGCAAAATCTTCGAAATTGCTAAACCCAAATTGGGCGTTGCTTATCACTACTTTCAAGACGACGAGACAATCGATCCATTCTTCGAAAACTTGCGGAAGACCTATGCCGGTCCTGTAGTTCTAGCTCAAGACTTAACGGTCATCAACCTCACACAAGCGCAGATCGTTACCCGCCAGGCCCAGACCGATCTTTTAAACTGGACGCCACCAGCACCCCCGAGTGAGGGTCCACCGCCGGAGTTGGATCCAAAAAGCCCTGGTACGACACCCCAATTCGTTGTCGACACCATTCTCCCGGTAGCCGAGGATTGAAATTGATTGCCAGCTAACAACTCGCTGGAACTGACAAATAGCGCAATCGGGGGTGGGAGGGATCATTTTTTCCGCCCCTCTCAACCCGGTGGCGTTGTCTCCGGAACAAAACCTCTAACAAAAAGCATCGACGCCCCGCACCTTCAAGATAGCAACCCGCATCTATAAGCAAAAACCCAGAGCAGAAGTGTTATTGGAAGTGAGGATCATCGCTGGGGAGCCGAACCGTGTACG
>JACZQL010000500.1 GCA_022545745.1 Deltaproteobacteria bacterium
CTTCTTTCGACTCGTACTGGAGTTATTGAGAAAGTCGTGGAATACGAAAGCCTGCTCTTTGAGCCGCAAAACCCTCAAAGCCTGGCGCATGCCTTCGCAAAATTGGTGACCAACTGGAAGAGCGTTGACTTTGATCTAGAAAGGCAGCAACAAAACATTCGTCGCCAATTCCATATTGACACTACGGTCAACCGTCTGTTGGCCGAATATGGAGGGGCCTTGTGCTGAGCTGCACTTCTCTATGACTGCACTTCTTTGAGTTGGATTTCTTCTAGATGGGATCCATGGTTTTTGGCGAGACCGTTCAGTTCCATTTCAAGTTCGCTAAAATACTTTGCCCAAGAATATTTCTCCGCCACCTGCCGGGCCGCCCTGGAGAGGCTCGGCCATCGACTCTTATCCAATTGCCGCAGGATTCTGCTCTTGAGTTCCTCAGGATCATCGGGATCGGTTAGGATTCCCTCTGTTAGATCACCATTGAGCTGATCCGTGGAGCCAAGTCCTGCAACGGTTACCACGGGAAGTCCGGAGGAGAGGGCTTCGAGAACCACATTGCCGAAGGCATCATGGATGGTAGGCAAAACAAGCAGGTCTGCGGCTGCATAATAGTCTTCCACCCGTGATTGAGGGCCCACAAAGATGATCTGGTTCCCAGACCACCGCCTACGATAGTAGCGGAGCCTTGCGTCATCTCCCACCACCAGGAGATAAACCCCTTGGAACTTATCTGAACCCCAAATACGGAGGAGTCGGTCGAGACCCTTACGACGAAATCCGGTCCCCACAAAGATCACCACGGGTCGGTCCAGAGGGATCCCAAGACTTTCCCGAATCTTTTTCCCTTCCTGTAGGCGACGCCCTGGGTGGAATCGTTCGTGGTCTACACCGTTGTGAATGACCCCCACTTTTTCCTCCGGAAGACCATAGGTGTCCACAATCTCTTTTTTACCCTGCTGGTAAACCGCGATAATTTTGCGACATCCACCCGGCTGCATCTGACGTTTTTCGAGTGCTATTAAGGAACGGTGATACGGGCTAATCCAGTACCAGAACCGCCGCCAAAAGCTCCGGTTTTTAGACATCTTTTGTATATAGACCCGATGGGGTCCCCCACCGCTGCGGAACAGGTCCTGCTCGGGGAGCGGGTGGAAACTCATGATGACGTCACAGGGGTAACGGTCCATCACTCGAGGGGTGAAATAAGCGAACGTTAAAAGGCGGGCTGTACGGGGCCACCTCATGCACGGGACCCAATGGGCAGAGGTTCTCGGTGGGGGCGGAATACTGTATTGTCCGCAAAAAAGATGGACCTCGTGACCGCGGTCCCTTAACCCCTCAGCGGTACGGTAAAGGACCATTTCCGTCCCCCCTTTGAGGGCGAACTGTTTGTGAACCAGAGCGATCTTCATGCAAGTATGGGAACCTTAGCCTACACCATCCAGCTAATGTACCTCAATTGCCAATACTGGACTTTATCACAAATCTCCTGCTGGAGTACACAGCGGATGGGGAAATTTTAGCCTACCGGACGTCAAAAATGTATAGGTAAATAACTCAATCATTTGACATAAAGAGTCAGGGACTATACGTTTACCCGATACCACAGAACCCCTTGTCTGTAAGCGTCCTTCGACCCAGAGGCTCTCGACGGGCAGGATGAATGTTCCGGACAACTTGCAAAGGAAGTTCCCAAATGCCGTGGGTGTAAGCCGGTGGTACGGGGTTTACCACGCGATTTAGCCATGTCCACGAGCCTAAAGCCTGCGGTGGCGTGGTGGGTGCAACGATGCATATCCCCGATCAAAGGAAAGAGGCCTCGGTAAGAACCAATTTTGCTCCCTTTGTACGTACCTTCACGGCAAAGTCCAAAGTCCTGGATATAGCCTGCGGTCAGGGTTTCATTCTTCAGATGTTAAAGGAGGCCGACATCGAGGGGGTGGGAATCGAATTTGATGACCAGCTTGTGGAGGAGGCCTGCTCTGCTGGCTTGAACGTATCGCAGGCAGAAATGTTCCAATACCTCCAGTCCACAAAAGATAGGCTCGATGGATGTATCGCCTCTCACATTGTTCAGCACTTCCCTTCTCCAAACGTCTTAGAGCTACTGCAGCTAATAAACCGCGTGCTACTTGAAGTTGGTAAGTGGATCATTATAACGCC
>JACZQL010000050.1 GCA_022545745.1 Deltaproteobacteria bacterium
ATCAATCTTTGCACGCAGTGTACGGGCGCCATTTGGGAACTCCCCTGCCAGCATGCGACCAAACAGAATCAGGTTCTCCTCCACTGGGCGGGTACGATAGGGGCTGTTTTCCCCAGGCTCAGTCAATGTGCCTCGATACTCTCGGATCTGATCTGCGCTCAAATCGCAAACGAACGCCTTACCGGCTTTGATCAACTGCAAGGCGAATTGATAGAGCTGCTCGAAGTATCCTGATGTATAATACTCTCGCTCACCCCAATCGAATCCAAGCCATCGGACGTCCGACTTGATGGATTCCACGTACTCAACGTCTTCCTTGCTCGGATTGGTATCATCGAAGCGCAGATTACAGAACCCCTTAAATTCTACGGCTAAACCGAAGTTGAGACAGATGGATTTTGCGTGCCCGATATGAAGGTAACCGTTGGGTTCCGGCGGGAAACGGGTTTGAACGCGTCCGTCGTTTTTACCCGTTCTCAAGTCTTCCAGAATGATGTTGCGGATAAAGTGTGAGGGGGTCTCGGTTTTACTCATTTCCCCTAGGCCTTTCGATTGCAAATCATATCACATTTTCGTAAATCGGACGCCTTTTTCTCATCGTGGGTACCACAGGCGGGGTCATCCTAAAGGCCACTCCTCAGTTTCCGCCGTTGACTGTATCCCCAACTTCCTGTTAATTTTTATTTATGCCACCCGTATGTACCCGTTTTGCCCCAAGTCCTACAGGTTTTCTTCACATTGGCAACGCCAGGACCGCTCTGTTCAGCTTCCTGTTCGCACGCCAGCAAAACGGCCGATTCCTGCTGCGCATCGATGACACCGACCGGCAGAGATTCAGCCAGGAATATCTGGACGATATCTTCCATTCCCTTCAATGGCTGCACCTCGACTGGGACGAGAAGCCCTCCTTTCAGGGCGAAAGGCTCTCGGTCTATCGCGAAAAGATCGAAGAGTTGCTCCGGGCTGACAAGGCCTATCGGTGCGTCTGCACACGGGAGGGACTTGAAGTGAAGCGCAAGGCAGCACTGGCGGCGGGGAAAAAACCCATTTACGACAGGACCTGCAGGAACCATCCTCCGGAAATCAATGAAAAAACATCCTTTACCATCCGCTTCAAGGCCCCCAACGAGGGAGAGACAGCAATTGAAGACCTCATCAAGGGCAAGGTTGTGTTTCAGAACCAGGAGCTCGACGATTTGATTATCCTGCGCTCGGATGGCATGCCCACATACAACTTCTGCTCAGTGGTGGACGATGCATCAATGAACATTACCCATATCATCCGCGGAGATGACCATCTGGCCAATACTCCCCGTCAGGTACTCCTCTTCCAAGCCCTCGGGGCTCCCCTACCCATCTTCGCCCACCTCCCCCTCATATTCGGTCCTGACCGTACCCCTTTGAGCAAGCGGCACGGGGTCACCTCGGTGCGTAGCTACCGTGAGATGGGCTACCTACCCGAAGCACTGGTGAATTTTCTCGTTCGTCTGGGCTGGTCCTCCGGAGACCAGGAGATTTTTACCCGGGAGGAGCTGAGCAGAGATTTTCGGCTCGAAAATGTCGGAAAATCTCCGGGCGTTTTCAACGCCGAAAAACTCCTCTGGCTCAACGCTCACTATATTAAAGAACGTCCCCTGCCCCAGCTCGCCGAGGAAGTCCGACCTTTCATCGAGGAAAAGGGCTACACTCTCAACGGCGACTCTATTTGGTTGGAAAAGATGGTGGCTACGCTACAACCACGGGCTAAAACACTTGTGGAGTTAGTGAATACAGCCCACTATTATTTAAGCAACGACATCCCCATGGACCCCAAGGCCAGGGCCAAGTTTCTTACCCCCGATATTCAACCGGTGCTCTCCAATTTACGGGAACGGCTTGCGCAGCTCCAAACCTGGGAACTCACCACGATCCAAGGCGCTTTCGAGAAAGTTATGGGTGAAAGTCACCTCGCGATGGGAAAGATTGCCCAGCCAGTTCGCGTGGCACTAACTGGCGGGACGGCAAGCCCCGGAATCTTCGAGGTTATGGAAGTGCTGGGAAGGGATTGTACGCTGTCCCGTCTCGACCAAGCCCTTACCTTGGTGGGTGAGAGCTCGTGAACGGAACTTGACTAAAGCGGCCCACTTCTTTAAGTTAAAAAATCGATTGAGGAGTCGGCTAATTGGTAAGCCACCTGACTCTGGATCAGGCGATTGTAGGTTCGAGTCCTACCTCCTCAGCCATGGTCCCATCGTCTAGCGGTTAGGACACCGGCCTCTCACGCCGGTAACACGGGTTCGATTCCCGTTGGGACCACCATGTTTTTCAATAGCTTCCCTTAACGATCACCCATCATTTTGAGGGCGGACTCTTTCAGCATCCTGCTGAACCTTGAGATTCTTGGCCACTGAGGCGTCTCGACTGACGTGCCAAATCTTCCCGTCTAGGTAGTAATGCTGCAATGCCCATCCCATCAGGAAGAGCGAGAAGACTTCGGCGCCAACATTCGCTTCCGCTGGATTCCTCAGGCCCGCTATCAATCCAACTCCTTGAAAAACCCACCGGTCAAAATAGAAAGCGAAGGTATCCCCAACCGAATCGAGCCAGCCAAACCACGCGGCAAACAACATGGCGCAAAAAACGTACAGCCACAGATGCCGATAGATTGGCCTCGTAAAACGATACTCTCGTGTCGTTCCTTCAGCATACTTATTCGTCCCATACATCCACACGATTCGCTGATACTGCAGATTGTGCCCGGTGGTGATAATCGGAACCGTAAACAGGGCAAGGAGAGGATGTAGAAAAGCGGCGAAGTGCAATGGAACGATCGAAAGCAAGAAAAGCAGCTTTGGCCCGTTGCGAGGTATGCGACAATGCCACCGCGCAAATTGAAAGGAAATGTAGCCACCAATGGTGATCACATAAAGGCCAACGGCGACAGGATACAGTACCTGGAGAATCCCAAACCGGCTAAGTACTCCTAGATTGAAATCGATATGCAGAAGCCTTGTCCCCTCCGGTATAGGGGACGTTAGCAATATCGCTATGGGTAGATAAAGTGAAAGATTGAAAAACCAGAAGTCTACACGATTTTCCAGCGGATCTGAGATATCGCCGTTTCGACGATTGTAGAGTGAAAGAAATCCCCAGTGCTGCCTCACGATATGGTAATAGCCCCAAGCCCGAAAGAAAACAAAAAAGAGGACGCCCCCCAAGGCCATGATTGCCGGGGTCAGCGGAACCAAAGTTCCCAGAAGATAGGGCCCAAAAACAGCCAATGGGCCTGCGACAAACCACACCAGCGAAAACGAAAGCTCACGGCCTCGCTGTGACCATTCCCCAGGATCAAGATAGGTGCGGGATAGAGTCGCCCACAAATGGGGCAGATCCATGAAATACACCCACGACGTAAAAATGAGGAGTTCCAACGTCAAAGGCAGGGAAATACCAGTGAAGGAAAGATGATAGAGAGTATCGTGACGTGGGTCAGTCAGGCCGCTGCCCAGTATCAGGACGAGGGCCGCATATGTCCAACCACCTAGCGCAGAACCGATGAACCACGCCGAATCGCTTCGGCGGCTTATGATCCAATTCCAGCGGATCTCCCGACGCGCGGTGTGGACAGGCGCATAGCTGGTACTCGCCACGCCTGCTCTGTTTAGTGTGGCCGACTGCTGAAACAATTGTTCGATTTTTCCACTAGAGCCGTTGAGATTAAGGATTCTGGTGCATACCTTACGGGCAAAGCTATCTCTTCAGTGCGTAATTTGTCAATAGGGAAGGATGATAACTTGCATTTAAAATTAGGTGGGCCATTCCCCATTGGTGGCTTACAGCATCTGATAGCGAGACATTATGTCAATGTCGGTGCAACCCCCGAGCAGACCTGATTATACTCCCTTGCCAGGAACCTTTTGACTTGATCTAGGTGGTTTCATAGCGAGCCGTCTTACGCCCAGGGCGCGTCGTGCCCAATTAGAAGTGAGATTTAATTGAATCGCATCCGAGCGGTCTTAGCAGAGCACTAAGGGAAACTTGCGTAGAATTGGGTAAGGGACACGACTCTTATTCTAGGGAAACTAATGGCCTGGCTGTTCAGATGTGAAGCAACCGGCGGGAATTGCGTTCCATAACGGACTTGATTGAATTGGGATCCGGTTGTTCTTCTATCACTGGCATCGCCTTCTTCAGCGGGCCTAAGCCCCCACAGTAATCCGATCCAAACACAACCCGCTCTGAACCAAGCGTGTCCATGAGAAATTGCAAGGTTCTCGGGTTAACCCTGGCCGTATCCACCAGGAAGTGCTCGAGCAAAATCTCCGAGTAACGCTTCTCCCCACTCGGACCCTTGTGTTTCCAGAAAAGTTTATTGAGCAAAAGGGGGATCCCCCCTCCCCCACTCCTGATCACTACCTGCAAATTGGGATGCCGGTCAAAGACGCCGCTGGCGATCATCCGAACCACGCACTCGGACACGCCGGCATCGGCCAGGGCGCTGGCGCTTACACCAGCCCCTCCGTCCTCCAGCCTTTTAAGACTCGGGTCCGTTCGGCCTCCCCCACCATGGAGAAAAATGGGCAGGTTCAACTCGGCAATCTTGGCCAACAAAGGCTCGCTTTCCGGCCGGTCCACCAGCACCTCACCATTGACACCTGAATACATGAGTACGGCTCGAAAACCCTGAGCGGCCATCCGATCTATCTCAGCTACTGAGCCTTCCACATTCTTTAGTGAAATCGCCATTACGCCCATCAACCGGTCTCGGTACGCGGCGAGTCGCTGGGCCAAGAGGTTGTTGGACTCCCGTACCATCTCCATCGCTTGGTCCGGCGGAAGGAAGTCCGCATGGACCCCAGCCCCCTGGCAGACCAGCTGCAGGTCCAGTCCCGCTTCGTCCATCTCTTTTACCCTCTTGGAGAAATCAGGCGAGTCGTAGTCGTCGATACGTGGCTTGCGCCCCCCCAAGGAGGCCAATTTTTCTACGAGTTCAGGCGGCGTGTGATGGGAATGCCAGTCAATCAATAGAGGCACGATCCCTCCTATATACTTTTTCCTGTGCAGGTCCGACTAACCGGCCTTGGCCAATTCCTTCTGAGTGCACGTGGAAACCATGGACCCCATTTTGCACCGAACGTTGACCTTAGCGAGAGCAGACTCAAACATCTCGTGAACCTTGGGATCTTCATCTTCGTACTCGATCTGCCCACCGCCCTCTTTGACGCTCTTGTCAATGGGTCTCTCGTCCGTAAGGCCTACAAACCGAAAACGCCAGTTGTTCCAACGCAACGCTAGATAACGGGCTGGCTCGGCCCCGGAGTTGAAATGCTGGTGAAACCACCCTGTTGGAGGGACCACAACACTGCCAGGCTTCCAGTCCACCCGACGTGGCTCATCTCCGTCGCGCCAGAGCAACGAATAGCCCTGGCCCTTCAGAATGATGACGTGGGCGCCGGGACCGTGACGGTGGGCCTTCTTGTATGTGGCCAAGGGGAATTCCGAGATGTGGGCCCCCATCACATTGCCGGCGAGATCAAAGTTAATATTCTTTCCTCCCGCACCTCGCTCCTTCCACTCGTAGAGTGCGATCTCCTTTGTGTTGGGAACAAAATTGACCGTAAGCTTCCGCGACCCCCAATACTGCCCCTTGCTGCTAAAGTAATCTTCGTCGTCAGGCGAGAAACGGTCTTTGAAGACGAAGTCGTTGTCAAAGATAAAATCCACGCTGTGAAAAAGGTTCATGATGAAAGGGGCATTGGTAACAGCAAAATACTTCGCAGGGGCGTTTCCCTGGCCATTGAAATGCTGGTAGCGAGCATTCAATGGAATCGCAAATAAACTTCCAGGGTGCCACTCAAAGCTGTGCTTTTTGCCGTCCTTATGCCACACAGAAGTGGCCCCGTGCCCATCGACGATGTACACCATCTCTTCATAAAGCTGCTTTTGGGGCTTTGTCTGCCCTTTGGGTGGGATCTCCAAAACATAGGCATCGTTGCTCCCACCGGTCCCTTCCAGATTGATAAACGCCCCCAGGGCCCCTTTGAATTCCCAGGGAGCTACCTCCACATCCTTCACGTCGGAAATATAAAATTCCTTGTTGATGGGAATTTTCTGTGCCACCTGCCACTCATGATAGGTATCGACTCTTTCGTCATCGGTATACTTCATAAACTCTCCCCTTCTGCAGAACTTAAAGTAGCGCCTTTCCTCTCGATGGCTGCCCAAGAAAACTTATAACGGACTCTAACAAATGAGTCTTTTACCAGATCCGTTATGATTTGGAAAGGTTTGACGCTTGCTGCCCTTACGTCGAATGGTCGGGACCTTTGTAACGTCGTCATTATTGATAAAAAGCACGCGCTAACCCCAATAGGCAAAGGTGACACCATGTCCTGTGCCGGCAGGTGAACGATAGCACGGCACATAATCCACCAAGGTCATGGGCGATGCTTCCATGGCCCCTGCCAGGGTAACCCAATTAAGTATTTCCGGCGTGCCGGGGGCCCGATTCAAGCGATCCCTTGGTAGGGAACAAAGCCGCTGGACATCTTTCTCTTTCAAGGCATCGATCACCTGATGGTCTAGTTCCTCGTCAATAATTTGGTGACTGAGTCCCCCCGAGGCCATGATCACTACCCTCTTGTCCTCCTTCCAGGACTCGATCGCCCGTCGCAGTGCCTGGCCGAGGGCGTAGCAGCGTCCAGACTTGGCCTGGCTCGGTAGATACCGACTGACGATAAACGGAACCATGGGGACAGTCCCGTCCAATTGATACAACTCATAAAACGTACTGAATGCCTCATCCAGCCCATGCTCCGCACGAAACTGGTTGGATGAAGCGATGTCAAAACCCTCGTCGATCAGGCTATCGATCAAGTGATTTGCTAACTTCGGAAATCCCGGGAAATCCTTCCGCTCTCTCCGCGGCCTGGAGGTAGTCATGGGGGGTGGTCCAGTCAAGGCGGCCATCCTGCGCTCAGACCCTCCTCCGGGGCGCTCGGGCGAGCGTCCAGACAATTGGTCACCACAAAAGATGCCAAAGACAGTCTGGGGGTCGTCCGGGAGAATCCCGTGGGGATTACTAACCACAACAGCCACATCCGGCGCCGATCGGGCCACGACCTCAGCTAGCTTTTTAATCGCCACCTGACACTTATCGTAGCGCTCCTGCTTCTTCTGAAGCGTGATTTCTTTGGCGATCGCCGGGTTCGCGTTGCGGAGAAGCTCCTGGTAATCGTACCGGGGGTCCTTCTTGTCTCTCTCGACGATTCGATCCCATTCCCCGGGCAATGTCTTGATTGTAGGGCCGTGGGAGCTCGCAAATCCCAAGACTACCTTTGCCATTTGAAAACCCTTCCTTTCTCTTTCGCCCGGATGTGATGCATCTCCGGAATCATGACAGATTTGTTATTTGTGCAGGAATTATCCATCGGTCAGCACTGAATCGGTTACCGATAGGGTGAGTTCAAAATCTGCCATGGGACCTCCTC
>JACZQL010000051.1 GCA_022545745.1 Deltaproteobacteria bacterium
ACCATGGAATCAAAAATGGAGTTAATAATCACCTCAGAATCAAACCGAGAAAGATGAGGAAACCTGCTGTTAACCTCGTCAATTAGCTCTCGTTTTGTCATGACACCTCCGCACAATTACTAATTATTTTTAAACGCTGGATCACTGATATCGCAAGCCCCAGTTTCTTCCCATTTCGAACTGTTCCGAGAAGAGAGAGAAAAGTAATCTTTCCCACCATTTTTTTTCCCTTGCCCTTGAATAGATGACTTGAGGGACACCTTCAATTCCAGCACGTTTGGACACAAGATCAATGGCGTCATCCAAATTTCCCAAGCTGTCCACCAATCCTATCTCCTTCGCCTGTTCTCCGGAGTAAATTCTACCGTCCGCAAGTTCACGGACTTTGCTTTCCTCCATGGACCTCCCACTTGCCACAGCACGAACAAACTGCCCGTGCACACTATCCACTACAGACTGTAATATGGCCCGGCCTTCAGGGGAAAGGGGCCGAAAGGGGGATCCCATATCCTTGAGAGGTCCGCTTTTGACATTGTATCCCTCCAGACCTAGTTTTTGCATCAATCCTTCCACATTTGTCAGCTGTATGATCACTCCGATGGATCCCGTAAGTGTGCCGGGATTGGCCACGATCTGATGACAGGCGCTAGCTATATAGTACCCTCCTGATGTGGCCATTCCACCCAGAGAGGCAATGACGGGTTTCTTTTTTTTTAATTTTACGATTTCCTCATGAATTTCCTGAGTGGGTACGACACCTCCTCCTGGAGAGTCAATTCGTACCACCACTCCCTTGATTCTATCAGCATCACCAAATTGCTTCAGACTTTCGATCGTTCTACGGGATTCATTAATGGTCCCTTCCACCAGTACCACGCCCACCCCGTCTCCACCAAGAAGGGTAAGCACCCGCGTCTCTCCACCTGTCAAATAGGTAAAGAAAAACACCGATACGAATAATACGAGAACCGCAATAAAAAGGATCCCCACTCCCCGCAACAAAGAATGCCTTCGGACCATGGATCGCAGCGACGACCACATTGTCATGGATTACCACCCTTCCCTTTATTTGCGGGCTGTCCACCTTCCTCCTTATCGAGCTTCAAGTCTTCGTTTAAAATCGTCTCGAAGGAAAATCTTCCAGCATCTCTCTCCTTCTTCAAGTAGGCCTCCATTTCCTCCCGCTCTTCGGACTGCCCCAAGGCCCGGATACTAAGCCCGATTCTCCTTTCATGTGGGTCCACGTGGATCACCTCTGCCTTAACCTGGTCCCCCACTTTGAAGATACTGGAGGGCTTTTCCACTCGTTCAGAGCTCAATTGGGAAACGTGGATGAGTCCTTCAATGCCTTCCTCGATGCGAACAAAAACCCCAAAGTCTGCGACTCGCGTAATGGGTCCATCAATCTTGGAGCCCACCGGGTGATTCTGTGCAGCGAGTTCCCAGGGATCCGGCGTGACCTGCCTGATTCCCAGGGAAAACCGTTCATTATCCGCGTCAACATCCAAAACCTTAGCCTCGACGATGTCTCCTTTTTTGTAAAGCTCCGACGTGTGCTTCACTTTCTTTGTCCAATGGAGATCGGAAATATGGACCAGGCCATCAATGTCCTCTTCCACCCCAATGAAGAGGCCGAAATCCGTAATATTGCGTACGGGCCCCTTCACAATACTTCCCACAGGATATTTTTCCTTGGCCAGGACCCAGGGATTTGGCATGACTTGCTTCAACCCTAAGGAAATGCGCCGCCGGTTTGGGTCCACGTTAAGGATAACCGTTTCCACCACCTCACCCACCTGGACCACTTTCATAGGATGGGTTACTTTTTTGGCCCAAGACATTTCTGAAATATGGATTAAACCCTCGATTCCCCTTTCCAGCTCCACAAAGGCACCATAGTCCGTCAACCCCACCACCTTGCCCTGAACACGAGCACCCACCACAAACTTTTCCTCAATGGATTTCCACGGGTCCGGGGTGATCTGCTTCATACCCAGTGAAATTCGCTCACGCTCCGGATCAAATTTAAGAACCACCACCTTGATGCTATCTCCCACCGTGACCAGATCGGAAGGATGATTGATTCTCC
The DNA here is from genome assembly GCA_022545745.1 of Deltaproteobacteria bacterium. Next base: position 2,090 of record JACZQL010000051.1, read on the forward strand.
CCCAAGACATATCTGTGATGTGAAGGATCCCATCGATTCCACCCACGTCCACAAAGGCTCCATATCCGGTAATGTTCTTGACCGTCCCTTCAAGGATGACCCCTTCCTCTAATATCTTTAGGGTGTCTTTTTTGAGCACCTCCCGCTCTTTTTCCATCATGAGCTTGCGGGAAAGGACCACGTTTCCCCTCGGACGATTGTATTTTAAGACGTGAAAATGGTCTTTTTTACCAACAAACCGGTCAACGCTTCGGTTGGGACGAACGTCTACGTGGGAACCTGGGAGAAACCCCATGACCCCTACGTCTACCTTGAAGCCCCCCTTCACCCTGGCTACGATGGTTCCCTCCACTGCAGAACCTTCATTAAAGGCCTTCTCGATATCCTCCCAAACTTTGATGTCTTGCGCTCGTTCCCGTGAAAGAACGATCCCTCCATTTTCCTCGTCCTCTAAGGTATCGAAAAATACATCTACCTCATCTCCAACTTTAACCTGAATTTCCCCGGCACGGTCCATAAACTCTTTCACCGAGATTTGCCCTTCAGTCTTGTAGCCCACGTCCACCACCACATGGGATTGGGTAATCCCCACGACCTTCCCCTTAACAATACCGCCGGGTTTTACCAACCGTATACTTTCCTCAAATAGAGTCCGAAATTCGTCCTCGCCTTGGGCCATAAAAACTATTCTCCCCTTCTCACTGAATTTGGGCCATTTTATTCTTAATTTCGTGGACAATCCTATCCACGACCACATCCACCCCAAAGGACGTTGAGTCGATCACGACGGCATCCTCAGCTTTACGTAGAGGAGACAGGGTGCGCTCTTGGTCCCTCCGATCCCTTTCATTCATTTCCCTTAAAGTCTCCCCCAGGGTGACCTGCTTACCCCGGGCCAAGAGTTCTTGGGAGCGTCTCCTAGCCCTTTCTGGCTCCGACGCATCCAGGTAGATTTTGACCTCGGCCCGAGGGAACACAACGGTTCCAATATCTCTACCCTCTGCAACGAGCCCCCCCTGCGAAGCCATATCCCTTTGGATTCCGACCATCCTCTCCCGAACCGCCTGGAGCTCGGAGATTTTTGATGCCATCTGACTCATCTCTGGTGTGCGAATCTCTTCGGTCACGTCACGCCCATTGAGCAGGAGTCTCAGCCCACTATCTTTCTCTATCAGCTTCACCCTTATGTCTTCAAGGATTTTTCCTAGTTCCTTCTCGTCAGACGGATCAGTCTTTGACTCCAGCACATTCAAGGCAACTGCACGATACATGGCGCCCGTGTCCATGTAAAGGTACCCCAACTCACGTGCCAAACGCCTTGCCACGGTGCTCTTTCCCGCGCCTGAAGGGCCATCGATCGCAACGATTAATCGACCTTTTCTGTCACCGGACATGCCCCTGTCCTGGTTCAATCCTTCCTTTATCGGAGACTCCCCAATAGGTCAAAAAAACCAGGGAAAGAGATATCCGCACAGGCGCTATTCTCGATTTCCACTCCCCCTGCCGAAAAAAGACCTGCAACGGCCAACGCCATTGCCACCCGGTGGTCCCCATAACTCTCCAGTCGGGCCCCTTGAAGCCTCCCCTTCCCCTTGATACTCATACCGTCCTCGCGTTCTTCAATTTCGACACCAAGCTTGCGCAACTCCCGAGTCATGGTGCCAATACGATCGGACTCCTTATACCGGAGCTCCCTCACCCCAGAAAAAGTTGTCACGCCTTCAGCCAGCGCGGCGGCCACTGCAAGAACTGGATACTCATCAATGGTCCGAGCCGCCATCTCTTCACCCACCTGTACAGCCTTAAGTCTGCCCCCCACAATCCTTAAATCCGCAACGACCTCACCCGACTCCTCTCGCGGATGGACCCATTCCACAGATGCGCCCATGGATCTCAGAACGTCGATCACCCCGCTCCGGGTGGTGTTACACCCGACTCCTTGGATAAGGATATTCGATCCAGGGATACAAGCGGCTGCAACCATAAAGAAAGCTGCCGAGGAGAGATCGCCGGGAATCCTGACTTCCTGATGGGAAAGTTTCTGAGGGCCCCGGAGGGAGACAGAACACCCCTCCACCTTGAGCTCCGCCCCAAAGGCCCGAGCCATAATCTCAGTATGATCTCTGGATCTTTGCATCTCCTTGACCACCGTCACTCCATGGGCCTGAAGCCCTGCCAACAAAATCGCCGACTTGACTTGAGCGCTGGCGATGGGAGTTGCATAGCGAATCCCTTGCATCTGCCCTCCCCGAATCTTCAGTGGGGCAAGACCCTTATCGTTCTGACTTAGTATCTGAGTCCCCATCTGACTGAGTGGTTCAATGACTCTCTGCATGGGCCTCGTCCTGAGCGACGCATCTCCGTCCAACGTGGTGGTAAAGGGTCGACCTGCTAAAACACCTGCAAGGAGCCGCATTGTGGTTCCGGAATTACCACAGTTAATGGTGTGGTTAGGGGCCGAAAGACCTTCCCACCCCTTGCCATCAACGCAAAAGACCCCTCCTTCACTCCATATCCTTACGCCTAGATCCTTAAAGGCTTGTACGGTTCGAGAATTGTCTTCCCCACCAGAAAGGTTAAATATGTGACTTTCTCCCTCGGAGATACATGAAAAAATAACCGCTCGATGGGCAATGGATTTATCCCCGGGGACTTTCAATTCACCCTTCAGGGGCTGATTCGTTTCCTCAATTCTCATCATATTCGATGCTATGGGATGGCGCCTCGAAACTCGTTCGCCCTCTGGAACTCCTTTTCCAGCAAATCCCCTCTTCCATCTTGGATCCACCTTTTGACCTTTTCCAGTCGCTTCACGTAATCGACAATTCCCTTGGTGATGGCCTGCGGATTGACGAGACATATATCGCGCCATACTTCAGGGCGGCTGGAAGCAATACGGGTAAAATCTTTGAACCCACCAGCACAGTACTCCTTAAGATCCAATGAATCGACCCTGGCCTCACGTAAGCTGTTGACCAAGGAGTAAACCAAAACATGGGGAAGGTGGCTCACCAATGCCAGGATCCTATCGTGTACGCGAGGATCCATGATTTCCACCCTTGAACCCAATCGGCGCCAGAATGCCGTCATTTTTCTAAGGGCCTTTGGGTTGGTATGCCGGGTGGGGGTAAGGATACAGCGGTGTCCTATAAAAAGATCGGATTTCGCAGACTGGGCCCCCCACTTTTCCCCTCCGGCGATGGGATGAGCACCCACAAAGAAAGCCCGCCTAGCTAAGACACGCTCCACCTGATGCACAACATTCGCCTTGACGCTCCCCACATCACTCACCAGGCAGCTTGGCGCAAGCCTCGGGAGGAAGGATTTCGCAAGTGGGGCTATGGACTGAACGGGTGTGGCCAAAATCAACAGATCGACTCCTTTTGGGACCCCTCCTTCATCCATGAAATAACGGTCAATAACACCGTTCCTTCGGGCCAGGCGTAAGTTTTTTTCCCCCCGCCCAAATCCAACAATTTCATCCACCAATCCGAATTTTCGCGCTGCCAACGCCAGGGACCCACCCGTAAGTCCAACACCCGCAACCACCATTCTACGAAACATAAAAGGCACTAAACTTCCCTCCCCACCGCTTCGGCTACTTTTCTGAGGTCATTCATGAGGGCCTTGAACTTCTCTGGCTTTAGTGACTGGGGTCCATCACTCAAGGCCATCTCCGGCCTATGATGAACCTCTATGATGAGACCATCCGCCCCGGCAGCGATTGCAGCCAAAGCCATGGGAGCCACCAGATCCCATTTGCCTGTCCCATGGCTGGGATCCACAAAGATGGGTAAATGAGTCAACTGTTTGAGGCGGGGAACCGCACTCAGGTCAAGGGTGTTCCTCGTCTCCGTTTCGTACGTCCGAATGCCTCGTTCGCAGAGGATGATTTTACGGTTGCCTTCTGCGGCAATGTACTCTGCCGAGAGCAGAAGCTCCTCCATGGTGGCGCTCAGACCCCGTTTCAGGAGCACTGGTTTATCGACCTTGCCAATTTCGGTCAAGAGTTTAAAGTTCTGCATATTTCTTGCGCCAATCTGAAGTATATCGGTGTAACGATAGACCAAGTCGATATCCCGGGGATCAAGCACTTCCGTGATCACTGAGAGACCAGTTACTTCCCGAGCGTGGGCAAGGTAACCTAGGCCCTCTTCCCCAAGCCCCTGAAAACTGTAGGGAGAGGTCCTGGGTTTAAACGCCCCTCCACGGAGAAAGGTTGCTCCGGCCTCTTTTGTCGGTACGGCGGCCGCCAAAACTTGGTCGCGGGACTCAACGGAACAAGGCCCTGCCATCACATGAAGCCTTTTACCGCCGATCTTATGACCGCAAACCTCAATCACCGTATCCTCCTGCTGAAACTCCCGGCTGACCAGCTTATAGGGCTTGAGAATCGGCAGGACCTTCTCGACTCCTGGAAACGAGTCCAAGGTCTGATCCGAGAGCAGTCTCTCATCGCCGATGGCCCCTATGATGGTCCGCTCTTTGCCAACAGAGATGTGGGCCCGCAGACCGAAGCCCTCGATCCTTTCGACGACTTTTTGAATCTCTTCCTGGGCTAGCCCTGGTTTCAAGACAACGATCATTGTCCCGGTTGAGAACTCCCTTTCGATCTAATGATTGACTTGAGCTCCTGTATAAACCTTCTATTCTCTTCCATGGTACCAACGGTCACACGAACGTAATCTGGTAAATCATACCCCTCCATGGGCCGCACGATGACCCCGCGCCGCAAAAGCCGTTGGAAGCAATCTTGTCCGCTACCCACGCGCACGAGAATAAAGTTAGCGTAGCTGGGAACCTGCTCCAGGCCTAGATTTTTTATTTCCTTTCTCAGGTACTTCATTCCTTCCTGGTTTAGCGCTAGAGTCCGCCTTACGTATTCGTCGTCCTCCAGAGCCGCCAATGCAGCCCACTGGGCCGGGGCGTTCACATTAAAGGGTTGCCGGACCCGGTGCATGAGACCGATCATCTCCTCCGATCCTATTCCGTAACCAATCCTGAGCCCCGCCAGACCATAGATCTTGGAAAAGGTACGCAGCGTTAATATGGACCGCCTCTCATTTGCATAGGACAGGGAGTTGGGATAATCTGCCTCTTGGACATATTCAAAATAGGCCTCATCCACGATAAGCAGAATTTCGGGCCCCACCCCCTCTAAAAACTTTTCCCATCCGCCTTTACGGTAAATCGTCCCGGTTGGATTGTTGGGATTGGCCAAAAATAAGATCCGAGTGCTTGGCGTTACCGCGCGGGACATGGCCTCGAGATCAACCGTGAAATTCTTTGACGGAACGATTTTACAGCGACCCCCTGCAGCCTGCACCACGAGGCGAAAAATAGCGAAGGCAAAACGATCCATGATCGCTTCA
>JACZQL010000052.1 GCA_022545745.1 Deltaproteobacteria bacterium
GTCGGGTTGGGACACTTGGAAACGCCCATGAGCACGGAATTGACATATCCCATCTTCGGTTCCTGTCCGTTTTCTGGGGGTCTCTTGCTTTCGACCACCGGCTCTGTGACCTTTGGGTAACCGCATTTAAAAATACCGCGTTTATTATTCTGATGCTGGAGCTTTGCAGAGAATACCTCATGTGCCCCTTTAAGTCGTAAATACAGCTCCACGGCCAAAAGCATGCCTACGATAGGAGCAGCAAAGTATACCCAAAGTGCTGTCCAAAGTTGAGCGGGAAGGGCTGCAGCGAACGTGCGCGCAGGGTTCATGCTCATTCCCGAAAGCGGGGCCTCTACTGTGATGTATGTGGCCACTGGGATGCCGGCGAAGAGTCCGGTCCACCGGGCGAGGTTTTGCGTGTTGGTGGCAACCAGTACAACTGACATGAGGATAAAGGAAATAACTAACTCAGCTAAAAATGCAATGCCTGTACCATCCGTACCCGGAATGGTTACGACGTAATTGACGGAGGGGTCGGCAAGCGTATTACCGAGGAGGATCGCAATAAGCAAAACTCCTGATAAGCCCCCCACGAACTGCGCTCCCATATAAAACACTGCGTCCCAGGGCTCAATCTTTCCGAGACGTAGGAACGCCATTGTAATCGAGGGGTTGATATGGGCCCCTGATTGCTTACCCCAAGGCGAGTAAATGATACCGATAGCGGTTAAGCCCATGGCCAAACCCATCAAAGCCCGACGGATGATTGGGTCGGCAATGGTTTGTCGTATGGGTGAACCCGGGTACTCAAGGATCGTAGCAAAGGTACAGGCTGAAACCATGAAGGTTCCAAGGCCGGCGGCCTCCATCAAATACTCAGGCCAATGCTCTGTCAGTTTATTGAGCATACAAAAAACCTTCGCCTAGCGCATCCTTAAGTCTACTGGCCCTCTAACCCCAGCTTGCGTGATAGAAGGTGATCGATGCTGATTTTACCCGGGCCTGAAAAGACTAGCCAAACGAAAATTACCAGCAACGATACTTCGGGCAGGTACAGGAAGTCTCCCAACGTGCTCACCTTTTTGATCTCAGAAGTTAAGATGGCAACGAGCATGACGAAGAAAAGCTGAGCCGAGAATATGCGGGTTGCCAGGCCCAGGATCAGACAAATTCCCCCCACAAATTCGACGGTAGAGACAAAGACCGCGTTGAAGTGGGGGAAGGGGATTCCCAACTTGACAAAAAACTCCCCGAGTTCCTCGAGCTTAACAAAAAGCTTGCCCCTGCCGGACTCGAAAAAAAGCAAACCGACGGAGAGCCGGACCAGCAGGATGGGGAGCCATTCCAATCGATTTAGACAATTCAGGAGGCCTGCGGCTAATTCACCTATTTTTGAATCTCTAGCAATCATGATGTTTGCCCTCCTTCAATTTCATGGAATTAGAAAAAGCGTCTCATGCACCGGCCAATCCCTTTTCGACCATTCTGGGAGTCGTGGCGATTCGTGCTGGGCGAAGTTGTGTGATGACCAATCCACCGATAATGATCAACGCAGCTACCCATTGGGACATATCTGGGATCTCATGAACTATGAGGTAAGCAAACAAGATGCCTAAAACAGGAGTCAGGGTAGACCAGGCCGAGACAACCCCGGACGAGAGTGCGCCCACGGCTCGAAACCAGGTCATCTGGCCCAAAACCACAACCAGGGCGCCGTAGACGGTCATGGCCAGCCAAAGATCCGCGGAAAATGCATGGGCAAAATGGTCAGGGCCATAAAGAATGATGGCGAGGCAGAAAAATACGATGCCTCCCACCAGGTTGCGAATAAAGACAAAGGCAGGAATGCTGATTTGTTTCACGATGCTCCTTCCCAGGGCAGATCCAACAGCAAACAGGATACCGGCAAGCAGGCCGAGCCCATCTCCCTTCATAAATTGACCCTGGACGAGGGCCAGAGTTATGGTCCCTACTGTAATGATGGCCAATCCTATCCAAGTTGACTTCGAGATTGGATCCTTGAATAGAAAGACTCCGAGAATGGAGTATCCGACAGCTTCGATTCTTGTCAGTAGGACGAGATTAGTGACCATGGTTGTTTCCAATGCTGTGTATAACAAAATGGGAGCAACGACAGTTCCAATGAGTATATTACCGGCCAGAAGCAGGCTTGTTCTCGCATCTAACCTTTTTAGCTGGGGCCAGAGTCTTCCCCAACCGAAGGTGGCCAGGACAACGATACCTGAGCAGATATTACCTACAAATAGGATGTTGCAGAAAGAAATTGCATTGGGGTTTGCAATTCCCAGCTTGCCACCGTGGACCAACAACCATTTGACTATTGGCGTGGCCAGGGCTGCCAGAACGATTGCAAGAATGAGATTGACGTATACAAGAGTCTGTCCGTCGGATTTCTCTTTAGCCTCTTCCATGCCAGGTTGAGTCAACAAATCTCCCAGACACTAGATCCCTTCATGAACCGTCGCGCTGTCATTCACTTCCTGCCTAGTGATAGGGAGAGGTGATACTCCGTGTCTTTTTGCGACTCTTTCGATCCGTCGGACAAATTCGAGGCTGGGTCTACCAACGGAGTGATTCCTTAGACCCTCTCGAGAGAAGAGAACCGTTTCGGCTAGACAGGCGAAGGTGGACTCTGGGTATTTTAGCCCCCAATCCACTGTGTTTCGATACCCCGGAATGGTAACAAGGCCGCCTTCCATCACAGTGATGTTTCGCCCTTGCACAGCTTTGTGGAATTCCCCGGAGAGATTGGCCGGTTGGGCAAAATCAAGAACGATAGTCGAGTCCGAGATATCTGATTCCCTAAGCCCGGCCTCCCCGCCACTGGTGAGAAGGACTACGATATCTGCTTTCCGTAGTGTCGATGGGTCTCCAGCGAGGATTGAGCCGTGAAGGTCTCCGAATAGGTTTTGGACCCGAATCTCGTTCCTTCCCACCAGGATTAACTCAAACTCTGCCTCTGCAAGGAGACGAGTTGCGGGGATTCCGACTGAGCCCGTACATCCCAAAATACCTACCTTGATGGGTCTGCGGAGCCCAAGGATTTGGGCTGCCTCATTAACTTGATTGGCGACCGTTGACGCCGTGTAAGCGTTTCCGTTGGTGAGGGATATCCCGTCGGCATAGGGAAGGAGGCTCTTTCCCCCTATGGTGGCCGAGGAGGTCAGGCCCCCGAGACCCACGGTCTTTGCGCCACGTTGGCGGGCCAACTCGAGGGCCTCGATGATTTTTCGACTGGCTAAGGTGGAGAACATATCTTTTGGTAGAAAGCCGACAGCGATAATTTCCCCACGGACAGCACTCCCTGAAAAAGTGACTTCCCCAATGACCGTAGGCGGGTGATGGGCTAATTGCTGAAGGAAGTCCTCCTCACTTTGGCTTCGGTCGAGCAGAAAGGCAGACTCCCTGCAACGATACAAGTCGGCCATGTCACGTGGATGGACAAGAAACGAGAACCAGACCGGGTCATGTGTCAGGTATGGGTACATAAGCCAAATGGGTGCCGACCCTAGAACGGTGCCTTGGGTTGGTTCTCACACTGTCCGGATGAGAGGGATAAAGACCATACCCCCTTCGAGCTTTACGGTGGTTGAACCACCGCCCAGGTGGTCTGGGAAATCGAGTGTGAGCTCGGAGTTCCATTTAAGTTGGGCGGACTTACCAGAGACCAACGAATCGGTCAGGGAACCCTCCACACGGGAGGGACGCGTGCGGCTGTCTCAGCCTCCTTTGGTGCCGGACCAAAGAGACCCCGGTAGAAACTCCACCACCCCTTGGGCCAGGAACCCTTTACCGTCATCGAAAAGGGTACAGGTATTGTTGGAGACCGCACGCGGTGGATTCAAAAGGGCGTTTTCCTCTGTTTCTTGGGACAGAAGTTGGTGAAGTGCTGGGAAAACCGTCTGAATGCCGTAGCGGACCTTCATGCGTCCACTTTCAAGGTTCATGATCCCAAGGTTGCATGACTTTTCGCTATCGGGATCGAGGGTAATGGTAATGGGACCTGTTTCTATCGATTCTGATCTGTTGATCGGGAGTTCCATGCCGGTTTTGGAAATTCCGTAAAGCGAGGTCACTCGGAAGAGGACCTGATTCCCTTCATGGATTTTCGGTTGTTCCGTCTCTATGGAATCACCTTTGAGTGCGAGAGATCTGTTCATTTGTTTCTCCTTCTATTTTATGGGTCGAATATAATTCTTAATACCGGAAGGTTCAAACATTTTCCAGTCTGAAAAACGATGCGAACCACAGCTGGATTCGAATTTTGATGTTTCCTTTATTTTCCTCAGAACCGGTAGGATCTGTTGTTCCGGTCGAAGTCGTTTTCTGTCAAACCGACGTTCAACATCAAGTCTTTGTACCCGTAGGACCCCACCTTTTTCAGGTCCCAGTCGAAGAACTCTGCTTTGATGGGAAGCCCGTTTTCCAAATCGATCCACAGGTTAATTTTGGGAGCCGAAAATCCCCGCTCGTGGTCATCGGGTAACCTTATGGTGATCATCCGACTCCTCCTCCCAAAAACCTCCACAGATTGCATATGGCATAGCTTGAGAACTCCCTCGGCCTCACCCTTTTCCACGTCCTTGAGCACACGGGTGATCACTTTTGCAAGGCCAGCCTCGGTTATGGGATATCGATTTCCTTTCATTGCACGGCGGCCCTTGGGGTCCAGAGAGAGTGTGAGGAATCTGAAGAATCCTCCCTTATGGCCAATGAGTTTCCCTTTGTACTTGTTACGGACGTACAGGACCTCCTGTCCCTCAAAGGGGCCTTCAAGCCATCGCATATAAACACTGAACGGCTTGCGAAACTTCAGGAAGATGTTTTCCTGCGGAAGCAATTTTCCTTTCACGACCTCTTGCTTATAGAAGACCGCAGTGTAGTCCTTGATCCGCTCAGAGTGTCGGGCCATTGCCTTGAGTAGCTGTAGAGTGTCTTCTGACGCTGTAACCGGAAGGGCGAGAGCAACGAGAAGACTGATCATCACAGAAAAGCCGAGAGGGGCATGCGATTTTGTCATAATGAAACGCTCTTCATCGTGTCTGAAAATTTTCTCTTCACTAAAGTTTGTACGGAAATAAGAAAAAAATGGAGTATATAACTTTACCTTTATCGGTAAGATAGTCAAGTTTGGATGAGGTAACAGAGATCATCGAATGAAAGGAAATAACATGCCCATGGTAAGAAATAACCTATGAGCCTTCAATAACTGGAACATCTTTCCTAAAACAGAAAAGCCCGAGGGCCATAAAGAAGACCGTATAGATGATTCCTGCCGATACGATAAAAATCCCGGCCCCTAATAGCTCGTACAAGATTCCGCCGATGGTGAGGCCAATTATACTTGCAACACCTCCAAAGCTGCTGGCATATCCCTGAACAGAACCCTGAGATTTTTCCCCTGCTGCCTTCGAGAGGGTGGCTAACACTGATGGCCACATGAGTCCATTGCCCAGTGCGAATAGCACGGCAGCCAAGTAGATCATCACGTTGTTCCGCGAAGTCAGCAGGAGGAAATTGGTTCCTAAAATTAGGCTTCCAACGACAATCAACAAACCATCTGACCATTTTTTTGCCACTCGGCTCAAAACGGGTCCCTGAACAATCACCATCATGAGGCTCAACACAGAAAAAAACATGCCGGTATCGGTAATAGACCATCCCAAGCTTTTCACCGCATGGAATGGAAAGGCGGTATAAAAGAAATTGAACCCAAGAAAAATGAGAAAATAGAGCGTCAAAAGAGACGGAATGTTGTTCAGTTTGAAAATCTCTCCTAAGGTTAGTTTTTCACCGCCTTTTAATTCAAAACCTTCCTTGTGCTCCTGGCCGAAAACTTTTCTCACATTGACACTCTCAGGATCTCTGTTGAGAAAACATGGGTGGGATTCTGGAAGATTGAACGCGATCATCAGGGTCGCAATGAAGGATATGATCAGTGCAGCTAAAACGGGTAAGGTTTCTCCCAGGACGGTTGCTCCCAATAGGCCAGCCAGAGCCGGGCCCAGAATAAAGCCAAGATTGGCGGATATCGCCATCTTTCCGAAATTTTCATTTCTATGCTCCTCATCGGTGATATCGGCAAGGTAAGCATTGGCAACCGACACGTTCCCCCCAGTGACCCCGTCCAGGGCCCGTGCGAAGAACAAGACAATGATGGGTAAGGTTATTGAGAATGTCCCAAACACAGCGGAATCAATATTCAATGCAGAACTGATGGGGAGAAAAAGGGCTAATAAGAAAATAAACCAAGAAGCCAGAGTTCCGGTTTGGCTTAACAGGAGGATCTTTCTCCTCCCATACAGGTCGGACCATTTACCCAAAATGGGGGCTCCCACCAGCTGAAAGGCAGGATAGGTCGCGCCTACGATACCGTAAATGAGTGCGTTCCCTCCCAGCCTGGTGACTAGAAATACTAAGAATGGAAGGATGATGCTGTATCCCAACGTTCCAACGAAATTGACGGCCAGGATAGGATAGAGAGAAGGGCCCGCGGTCTGATCTGCGGCTTCCGTAGAATTGGGGATTTGTCCATCCATTGGCGATGGTGCTTACCGGATGAACGAATTAACTCCGATCCGACATTAATCGGTCCGAGAAATCATTCGGATCGGGGTTAATTCGAAAACGTTCTAGATGGTTCTCTAAACCATTGGGTCGAGGCCTAGTTGGCTTTAATCACCGTCACCGCCATCTCCTTTCTGTCTTGCCTTGTCATCTTTCACATTTTCGATTTCTTCTTCAAGCTCCATTCCAAGCCACTCCACATTGTTTGCGATACCCTGCCAATCGGGCCTTTCCACTTGCACCATCTTCAGTAATTCTGAGATACCGTTTGCGATACGTTGCCCTGGATCCCAAAGTTCACCCTCCAGGCCTGTACCAGGCAAACTTTCGAGCCAAACCGCCAGCCCCTTGAGTCCAGCCTCAAGTTCCGCCTTTCCTTCCCTGTTATTGCCAGTTTGAGCCATGACAAGGCCAAGGTAGATCCTGCCAACATAGTCATCGCTTGAGCTGTCCTTTGCCCGCTTCAGGCTTGCCAGCGCCTTTTCTTTCTCACCTATCTCATAGTAGGCCCTGCCAACATAGGTCCAGATCCCTGTGGTCAAAAGAGTAAAGCGGGTCGTATAATTGGGATCCTGGGCTGCAGCAGCCTCAAAATGGGTAAGGGCCTCTTTGGGTTGATTTAGCTTTAAGGCTGACACCTGTAGGGTGGCACAACTGCTTACGAAAATGAAAACAAGAAGCAACGTGACTACTTGTGCGTGGCGGTTTATGCCTTTTGCTTTTTCCTTCTTAGCATACCTGAGGAACGCTGCTTTCTTAATCATATTCGTCCTCATAACTGTTCTCCCTTCTTTCGTGCTCTGCGAGGTTGATATTGCAACCGACGTGCCAAAACGGGACCGTATGGGTAACCAGTTGATTTCTAATATCTTTACGGAAATTTGGAT
>JACZQL010000501.1 GCA_022545745.1 Deltaproteobacteria bacterium
TCCAGGAGCGGCATATGCCCCCTGAGTCCCGTGGTCGCCCACCGATCCATTTGACCCTGGCTCAGCATCTGGCTCACACAGCTGGTCACGGCCTGAAAGACGGCGTAGGTACCCGATGTGGTCCCTTTACAAACACCGGCAGGCCAAGAGCAGTTCACAAAGGTCCCCGGATCCGCATGAATCCGGCAAACCCGAAAGACTCCGCCCGGACAGGGCGAGATGGCAAAGCCAAAGATTGCCATGACAGCCCTAACGACATAACTCTCCAGCGCTGGCTGGGTCACATTGATAACACCCGGGGCCTGTTCCGAGGAGCCGGAGAAATCAAAGTTTAGGACATCACCCTCCTTGGTCAGGGTCATTCGGCACACGTAGATTTGAAGTTTTTCACGATCGAAATAATCCAAATACGCCACATCCGACCAGGAGCCATTTGGGATTTCGCTCAGCAGTGCCCTCAGTTTGCTCTCTGTGGTATCTATGATGCGCTGCATCGCCTCCTTCACCGTGTCCAGACCATAGCGCTCAATGGTTGCAGAGAATCTTCGTTGCATGATGGTGTTGGCCGAGATCTTGGCCCTGAGGTCAATGGCATTCTGTGCCGGTGTGCGAGATCGCTTTAAATAGCCCTGCTCGATGTCTTTTCTGACCACCCCTCCTTCCACGATCTTCACCGGTGGCAGAGGGGGCGCCTCCTCCCAGATGGACTGGGCGCCAAGGGAAACTTGCCCCGGGGTGGGCCCACCCGCGTCGGCGATATGGATTCCTGCACCCGTCCAGCCGACGCTCTGCCCCTCCCAGTAAACCGGCCCCACCACCACAGTGCAGGTTTGATGAGGCGTACAGATATACGGATCATTGGACAGAAAGAGGTCTCCCTCCGAAAGTCCTGGATTCTCTGCATAGTTCTGGTGAATATATTTGGCGGCGTACATGCATCCCAGCGCATGGGACACGATGGTGGGCCCTACGATCACCGCGTCACCCGTCTCGTTCAGCAAGGCCACGTTACAGTCGTTGGATAGGGCCACAGTGGGTGACCCAGAGACATTGCGCAGGGTAATAGCCCCTTCCCGAACAATGGTCATAAATCGGTGTCGTAGGATCTCAAAGGTAACGGGGTCTAGCATTGTTCTTCCTAATCATGAAAACCTGATTTTCCAAACCATCATCGTTCACTTGACATCCAAGATAACATTTAAATACTCGTCCATTTCCACGTTCTGATTGGGATGGACAACGATGGTCGTGTTTGATGCTTCGATTATGGCAGGCCCTGAAATGGCATGACCCACGGAAAGATCTTTGATTTCAAAGACAGGGGCCTCCTCGAAGGAATCAGTAAAATAGACCTTGCGTGTCGCCTGTGGAGTCGGCCGTCTAGAGCCGGAATCCAAAGCTGCCTTAAGTATAACCACGTTCGCTGCCGGGGCAACGGACAGCACATGAAAGGTAAGGATCTCCGTGCCGGCCTCACGGATAGCGCTACCTACACCGAAGGATTCCTCATAAAGATTCACAAAGCGCTCCACCAGGCTCTCGCCCAGGCTCCCAACCTCTTCTCTCAGGACCGGCACCCTAATCTCGTGCACCTGATAGCAGAAGCGCATATCCACGAACCAAAGATAAGAAGCCTCCTCCTCGGCAAAGCCTAACCTAGCCCAATCGAGTCGACTGGTTTTCTCGAGTCCCTCCAGGGCCGAACGAATTTTTTTGTTTTCAAAGGGTTCACGCATCGGTTGCGCGCGGGAATAATGACGCCTAAGATCCGAAGCCGCAATCCCGAATGCCGACAGGACCGATGCGTACATTGGAATCACCACCTTTTTGACCCCAATGTCTTTGGCATAAGCACCCACATGGGTGGGGCCGGCTCCCCCATAGGCAAACAAGTTGAAATTGCGCGGATCGTATCCTCTTTCAACGGTCAGGGTCCGGACCAGGTCGGCCATCCTCGCGTCTACAATATCCAAAATTCCCTTGGCGGCCTCAACGGGATCCATCCTTAGGGGACGCGCGATTTTTTCTTCTACCGCCACCAAGGCACCCTCTTTATCCAGCAGGTTCCGCCCGCCAAAGAAACTTCCAGGGTCAATTCGCCCGAGGACAACATCCGCATCTGTCACCGTAGGG
>JACZQL010000053.1 GCA_022545745.1 Deltaproteobacteria bacterium
GAAGACACCCTAGAAATACGGCACCGGGCATATCGAAGGGCTGATCGCGGCGGAATCTGCGAACAACGGCGTGACCTCCGGCACGCTGATCCCGTTGCTCGTGATCGGGGTGCCGGGTGGGGCCACGGCGGCGATCATGGCGGTGGTGCTGCAATACCACGGGGTGACCGTCGGTCCAGATCTATTTCTCACCCAGCCAAACCTTGCCTATGGGCCGTTCACCACCATGGCGGTGACCTATGGGATGATGCTGCTGATCATCCTGCCAATGGCTCGCTACATGTCCCGGATCACCGTGGTGCCCACCACCTTTATGGCGCCCATCGTCATCTCGTTTACGCTCGTGGGTTCCTTCGTGCCCCGTGAGTACATTTTCGATATGTATCTCGCCCTGGTATTTGGTGTGATCGGTTATGTCGCCCGCAAGACCGGCTACCACGTTGCAGCGATCCTGATCGGCGTGATCCTGGGTCCGCTGCTGGAGCAGTACTTCCAGCGCGCGCTACGCATCGCTGAGGGGGACCTAATGGTTATCTTCTCTTCCACCCTCGGTAACATCTTGTGGGTGTTTATGGTAATGTCCCTCGCCTTTCCGTATGTAATGGCTTGGTGGCGCAGGCGTCAAAAGGAGTCTCCGGGGTAGGAAGATTGATCCTCGGTAGGTAAGGGTTCCGGAGATTCAATCGAACAAGTGTCGGTTCACAAATGGTGACGGCAAGTATTTCGGTAGCGATGCCGTTACTTGGCGACGTCTCCCATCTGGGACAGAGGGTATCGCGTGCCAGACGTCACGCCCGGCACAAAGGTCCGGTTCAGCTGTTCAAGATCTGCACCGTCGAGGGTAACATCGAGGGCGCGGACGTTCTCTGCTATATAACCTGGCCGCTTCGTTCCCGGGATGGGAATAATGTCGTCACCCTGCGCAAGCATCCACGCCAGCGTGATCTGCGCTGGTGTGCACCCCTTGGCCGCGGCGAGTTGATCGAGGGGCTCGAGCAGCGCCACATTGCGGGCCAGGTGCTCCTCCTGAAAGCGCGGATGGGCGCGCCTCCGGTCTTGCTCTATCAGATCGTCAAGTTTACGAATGGTGCCACTGAGAAAGCCACGACCCAGTGGGGCGTATGCCACATAGGTAATCCCCAATGCCCGGCAGGTTGGCAGCCACTCCTTCTCCGCGTCGCGCGTCCAAAGTGAGTATTCGGATTCGAGAGCGGAAATCGGATGAACCTGGTGCGCTCGACGAACAAGGTCGGCCCCCGCCTCGCACAGACCGAGGTAGCGGACCTTTCCCTGTTCCACCAATTTCGCCATGGCGCCGACGGTCTCCTCGATGGGGACCTTGGGATCGACACGGTGGAGGTAGTAAAGATCGATCACATCAACTCCCAATCGCTTGAGGCTCGCCTCGCAGGCCTGCGGCACGTAGTCGGGTCGTCCATTGATATTCCCCCCCCGTTGCCCCCCAGGACCGCGGATATTGCCGAACTTGGTGCAAATATTTACGGAATCACGGCGACCTTTCAGTGCCCGTGCCAGCAATTCTTCGTTCCCGCCGTTGCCGTAGGCGTCAGAGGAGTCGAAAAAATTGACCCCTAACTCAATAGCCCGGTGGATTGTGGCAATGGATTCCGCGTCATTGGGAACACCGTAGCTCCCAGGCGACATCCCTGCGCATCCCAACCCGAGCGCGGATAATTGGACTCCCGTCTTGCCGAGTGAACG
The DNA here is from genome assembly GCA_022545745.1 of Deltaproteobacteria bacterium. The sequence goes on from JACZQL010000053.1 coordinate 1,723, forward strand.
GTATTTCATCGGTCCTCACTCCCCACTTGGTCGTCCCGTCGTGGCGGCAAGGTCAGGAAAGAATGCAGCACATGCCAGAAACGGTGACGGTTGATCCCGAGCTGCGACGAATGGGCCTGGCCCGACAGGGTGACAAAATGCTTATCGTTGTTTGGTAGCTCACTATAAAACGCCATTACATCTTCCATGGATGCAATCCCATCGTATTCCCCGCGGATGATCATAACAGGACAAAAAATCTTGCGCGGGTCAACTTGAGGAAGCTTCGCGCACATATCGTAATAGGTCCCCGTTGGGACCGTCCCTCCATAGGGCTTTTCCTCCTCAGCCATGGCGAAGGGTACCGCAGGATCCGAAAGTCCGGGCTTATCCCGGTTGTGGATGCTCTGGTAGAATTCCAGGTCCACCGCACGCCGGGTGTTTGTGCGCCATTTCTCCTCTTGTTCGCGTCGTTTTGCGAGGGTAGGCGAGCCCTTTCCCGTCCAGACCAGAGCCGCCAGTACGAGGCGTTCCACTTGTTCGGGACAATGGTTCGCAAATGCTCCCGCGCGCAACGCCCCTGAGGACTGCCCGAAGAAGGCGTATCGCTCGATACCGGTTTCTTTTCTTATGACTTCGGTTCCCGCCTTCAAATCCTCCACACCCGAGGCAATGTCGGAAGTCCCCTCGGTGTGGTCCGAGCGCCCGTATCCTTCATGGTCCATGGTCCACACGTCAAAGCCATAGGATGCTAGGACATCCATCAAAGAGTAATCGTCCTGCCCTGGTACGGTTAGATCGAAGCCGCAGCGCGCGGACATGGATGAACCATGCACAAGGAACACTATGGGTTTCGACTCTGGTGGGGAATCGGCCGATTTGGCCAGGCGCTTGCGGAACATATACAGCGCCACATTCCCTTTTTTGGCGGTGTATTCATTACTCACGATTTTAGTCATTTCAATACCCCGTCCTAACTAACCTATAACATCGGAAGCTGTCCGGTTCCTGATCGACGACGGCTCATTGCTAAGGACTGTTGATTTCGATTTTCGCACAAGGGGTGATAATTTAACCCCTCCGACCCCATCTCGTCAAGCTGCGTGGTGTCTCATCCATACCGACACAATCTACCAACCGGTGCACTTTTTTACTTGTACGCAGGTTCAGGCTGGCTGAAGAAGCGCTCGATTAGAAATAGGGAGATACGATGGTTCTTCTCCTGTAGGCTTGCATGGGCAATTCCAGGCATCACGGCGAGCTGCTTGTCCGGATTGGGAAGAAGATTGAAAAACGACTGAATGTCCTCAAAGGAGGCGATCCCATCGTACTGACCGCGAGTAATCAGTACGGGACATTTGATTTTGCGCGGGTCGAACAAGGGCAACCGCTGGCACATATCGATGTAGGTCCCGTTTGGCATGGTGTCATCGAGGGCACAGATAGCTTTGGCATATGCCCTAACCACACCGGGGTCGGCAGTGCCCGGGTGGTCCCTGGTAAAGATCGATTCAATGAACTTCTGATTAACGGGACGGCGGGATTCCGCGCTTACACCGGCAAAGCGCTTGCGACGTTCGGCAAGAGTTGGACTGCCTTTACCCGTCCAGACGAAGGCGTCCAGGACCATTCGCTTGGCTCGGCTCGGATGGCGTTGGGCGAAGAGGGCAGCCCGTAAGGCCCCAGATGACACGCCGTACAGATAAAAGGAAGTAGCGCCTGTCAGCTCTTCAATAACTTGGGATGCGGAGAGCAGGTTGTCCGACCCACGCTCGATGCCGCTGATGACGTTTCGCGATTTCGTAGAGCGGCCATATCCCTCGAAGTCGACGCACCAGACGTCATAATCGCGCTCGGCAAGGTAGTCCATGAGCGAGTGGCCGGGCCTGCCTTTGACACGTAGGTCGAATGTGGGGGTGGAAGCCATGGAGGAGCCATGTGCAAGGAGGACGGTGCCGCGTGGATGGCGCAGTCCTTTCATCCGCTTTCTCCAGAGGTACAGTTCGGCTCCCTTGCTCCGGGTCCAATGCTCGCTCCCTACGATCTTACCCTTTGCCATTTTTCTACCCCTGAACCTGCGTTGAAGTTCCTCTTGTGACCTCTACCAATGAGAACAATGCCGACAATGACGTCACAAAAGCGGAATGTAGTTTAGTCCGGTGAGTGTGGGGTTGTCAATTCAACCGTCTTGACTTCGAAAAATCAAAATGGAAAGGTAACCATCGACAGGTTTTAGGTAATGCAATAGAGGGGGGGCGCAGAAGAGACCTGTAGGATCCGATTGTCAGTATGGGAGGCACAGTTCATGTCTAAACATGTCGTTCATATGAAGGGTAGGTCGAAACCCATCGAAGTGGGTAAGATCGTTTGCATCGGTAGAAACTACGTGGACCATATTCAGGAGCTGAACAACGAGCGGCCGTCCGCCCCCATGTTCTTTATCAAGCCGGCAACGGCGTTGGTACCCATTGAAGAGCCCATTCGTATACCCACCTACTCCCACAAGGCCCGCCATGAGCTCGAGTTGGCCTTGATCCTCAATAGCAGACTCTTTCAATGCCAAGAGAGTGAGGTGCTTCCTGCCATTGACGGCTACGCCGTAGCCATTGATGTGACCTTACAGGACGTTCAGGATCGGTGCAAGGAGAAGGGCCAACCGTGGGAGATCGCTAAAGGGTTTGACGGTTCTTGCCCCATCTCGCCCTTTGTGCCTGCCGCCGACGTTTCCATCCCTCAGGACCTTATGATCAAGATGCTTGTCAACGGGAAGTTGCGCCATAACGATAGCACCAAATTGATGATTTGGCAGATACCGGCCATCGTGGCCGCCGCATCTCAGTATTTTTCCCTGGAGCCCGGAGACATTGTCTTGACGGGAACTCCCGCGGGAGTGGGTCCACTGGAACCTGGCGACAAACTGGAAATGACCATCGAGGGTGTGGGCAAGTATTCAAGCACAGTCGCAAAATAGACTGGATCGACCCGACCATCGACTTGAAATTACCAGTCGGCTTTCGTAACTTGTGTGTGAGATCGTTGCCGCGTTCACCGCACATTGTCAGTTAGGAAGCGTTTAGTGGAGGCAGAGGCCACTCCGCAAGAAAGACTTTATGACCTTCGCTCGAAATCTCTCCTGTCCACGATGTCAGCGGACCTACCCCATGGGGGAGGTGGTGAACCTATGCCTTTGCGGCTCACCTCTATTGGTTGTTTACGATTTGGCGCAGGTGCAACAGGCGGTCAGCCGGTCCGACCTAAGGGATCGTCCCCCGAATCTTTGGCGCTACCGGGAATGGCTTCCCCTTCAGGATACGAGCAATTGCGTTTCTCTCGGCGAGGGTTTTACCCCTCTCATTGAGACTCCCCGCCTGGCAAGCGATTTGAAACTCACAACGTTATGGATCAAAGACGAAGCCCGGAATCCCACCGGATCTTTTAAAGACAGGGGTCTTTCGCTGGCGATCTCCATGGCCCATGAGCTTGGCATTCGAAAAGTTGCCCTACCATCAGCGGGGAACGCCGCTTCCTCCCTTGCGGCCTATGCGGCCAGGGTTGGAATGGAAAGCCATATATTCATGCCCAGAGACGCCCCACGGGCCAACCAAATGGAGGTAATCAGGTGTGGGGCTAAGTTGACTTTAGTCGACGGTCTTATCAGTGATTGCGGTAAATTGGTCGCCGAGGGAAAGGAGCGGGAAGGGTGGTTTGACCTGTCGACACTGAAGGAACCCTATCGGCTGGAGGGGAAGAAAACCATGGGTCTTGAGATAGCCGAGCAGCTCAACTGGCGTCTCCCCGACGTCATCCTCTATCCCACGGGAGGTGGAACCGGTCTCATCGGTATGTGGAAGGCGTTTAACGAGTTGCAGGAGATGGGTTGGATCGGCCCCGAAAGGCCCCGTATGGTTTCCGTTCAGGCAGAGGGTTGTGCCCCTATCGTGCGCGCGTTTGATCAGGGCAAGGAGCGGGCAGAGGCATGGGCCAACGCTCAAACCCTCGCCTCCGGGCTGCGTGTTCCCCAATGCGTCGGAGATTTTCTCATTCTTGAGGCCATTCGCCTTAGCCAGGGGACTGCTGTGAGCGTGTCCGATGAAGAGATGGTCACGGAGATCCGCCGAGTCTCTCGCCTGGAGGGATTATGGTTATGCCCTGAGAGCGGTGCCACGGTAGCGGCGCTCCGCCGATTAATTCAAGCGGGATGGATCAGGAGGGATGAAACGGTCCTTCTCTTCAATACGGCCTCCGGTCTGAAGTACGCTGATATCTTATCTTAATTAGGGCAGCGACATCGTCGCCGAGGATGGTTTGCCAGGCTGAGACCGATCCCATCACCTTGAGCATCAGGCCCTCTGTGAATTTCTTGACTTCGGTCACTGCCCCCGGGTTGGGGTGCAACCGTCCGGCTCCTGGTACAACCGGTTGCTCTGTCTGAACTGTCTTTTGGTCTATTCTAGTAGTTGATCCAGGATAATCACCTCCAGCCCGGTCAGCCTTTGAAACGTGGCATCATGAGAAATGAATCCTGTTGCGTGCGAAGCAAAGGCGGTGGCTGCCTGCACGGCATCTGGCGTCCTAAGGCTCGATTCTGCTCTGAGCCTTGCCGCGAGATCAGCAATCTCAAGCGACGGAGCGATCCATTCCAGGTGCGGATAAGTTGACAACAGGCTGTAGAACTGGTTGACCCGCTCGATGTCCGAGAACCTATAAGGCTGGACAAGAAGTTTCAGCATGGTGATTGTTGAGGTGACCGCCCAGGTCCTCGGTTCCTCAATTCAGGTAAAGATGGGATCTTTCGCCCGGCACCCGTAGCGGGTTTCAGCCGGCCACAATTCTTAAACCGGCTGACTCGAGTCGGTGGAAGTCCGCAGGATTCCCTGTCGCTAACGAGGCGTCGACGCGTAGCGCTGTGGCGGCGATCATGCAGTCTGTCAAAGAGCCTCGTCGACGACCCGAGAGGTTGAATAAGCGGGCGGACAATGCCGCGTCTTCGGCAATAAAAGGAACCTGTTCATGGACAATGCGGGCTGCGAGCTCAATTTAGAGCTTCAGGGCCTCGAGCGAATTACGTACGAGCGCCCGGATGAGAAAGCCTGTGTCCAGGTGAATCATCCACCGCGCGCTTCGCTTCGCGCCGACGAGGCACGACGCTCCGTACGGGTTCGCCGGGCCCAGGCCCGCGCCTTCGCCGCGTGCTTCCCCGTCTCGTTCTTGTGCCCCTGCCGGGATTACGCCCAGTAAGAGCTGTTGACTATCAACAAGATTTGTTGACCCCTCCGCCTGTCGGGAAGCTTCGTATAGAGCCGCAGCTTGATCCAGTGAGTTTTTGATGCTATTTTTGCTTCATAGAGATGCAAAAAGCGATGCACGATAAATCTCCGATGAAGGCCATAACACTGCGAAATTTGCCGCCAGAGCTGCAGCGAGTGATCCGCCGGAAGGCAAAGGAAAAGGGGACCAGCATCAGCCGGACCGTGATCGGCCTGCTGGAGGAGAGCACGGGGATACGCGACAACAAGAAGAAGGTGGTTCACCATGACCTGGATGCCCTGGCGGGATCTTGGACAAGAGAAGAGTCTTCGCAATTCGAACACGCTCTGGCCGAACAGCGTTGCATTGATCCGGATCTCTGGAAATGACGCGGCTCATTCTGGATACCTCGGCTTACTCAGCTTTC
>JACZQL010000054.1 GCA_022545745.1 Deltaproteobacteria bacterium
CGCGTGCCAATCCCTCCAACCATTCGCTCATTTACACTGGCTGGTCGGGGGATGTGGACACCGCGGCCATCAGTCTGGGAAACTTTTGTCATATGATGCGTCGCAACGTGAACATTACTTACATCATCGAAAACAACGGCGTCTATGGGTTGACCAAAGGACAGTTTTCAGCAACTGCGGATCGCGGCACCCGTATGAAGGGGGGCAAGATCAATCAAATGCCTGCCATCGATCTGGCGGAGCTGGCCATCAATTTTGGAGCGACTTATGTGGCACGTAGCTTCTCAGGGGATCGGAAACAACTGGCTCCCCTCATTCAAGGGGCCTTGGCTCATAAAGGAAGTGCAATCTTGGATGTGTTGAGCCCCTGCGTCACCTTCAACGACCATGAGGGTTCCACCAAGAGCCTGAAGTATATCAAGGAAAACCTGGACCCACTTCATGACGTCGACTTCATTCCCTCTTTCGAAAACATTGAGGCGGATTATAAGCCGGGGACCGACCACGAGGTGGTCCTTCACGATGGCTCCCGCATTACCCTGCACAAGCTAAGAGAAAGCTACGATCCCACCAACAAGATGAACGCCTTGACCGCTATCCATGGTTCCGTCGCCGAAGGGAAATTCTTAACCGGCCTCATTTATTTTGATCCGGATTCTCACGACTTTGCCGAGGAGATGAATCTCTGCGAAATCCCTCTCGCCGATCTGGATCAAGACGAGCTCCAGCCTGCCCCTGAACTGCTCGACGAGATCAACGCCGAATTGATGAAATAATTAGTGGTGATGCTTCCTCTGGAGTCCTCCGTGTGCCAGGGCCAGGACATCGGAGCGAGACAGCTTCTCACCCGCCAACAGACGCGGCAGAAGGACATCGAAAGCGCTCACCGGGTCATGAAGGACGCAGCCGGAAAGGCCTAGGATAGGCGTGTTTTTGAGGTGGGCCAGGAGAAACATCGAACCCGGCAGTACTGGAAACCCATGGCATTCAACTTTGGCCCCGCTTCGTCTGACCCCTTCAGGGGTCTGATCATCGGGGTCCACTGACATCCCTCCGCTCACCAGAATTAACTCCGCGCCAGCCCCATGGGAGTCGCGGATATGGGCTGCGATCTGATCGGGATCATCGGGGGCCAGTATTTTCGCTTCCAGGTCAGAGCCCAACTGTTTGAGTTTCTGTCGAACCACAGGTTCGAAACCGTCCTTGATACGGCCGGTAAAGACCTCGCTTCCAGTAACGATGAGATGGACCCGCCTGGAAGGGATCGGAAGGATGGAAGCAATCGGTTTATTTTTGCACAGGGTTTCGGCTTTTTTGATCAATGCCTCTTTGACAACGACGGGAACGGTCCGGGTCCCTGCCACCACCTCGCCTCTATGCACATACTGATTGGAGGGCAACGTGGACAGGATGAGATCGCCTAGCTCGTTGAAGCGATAGAGAAGCTTTTCGTCAATCTTGAGTAGCCCAGAGATCTCCGCCACCAGATTGACCCGACCTTCCACAGGGTCCGTCAGGCTAATTTGGGGCCCCGCGGCCGCTTGGGCCAATCTCCGGGCAGCGTCCTCCTCGTGCAGCTCGCCCTTTTCCAGGTCAATGATGTAGATGTGGGCCTTCCCGATGTCCAGAAGCTTGGCAACGTCCTCGCTTCTGATTACATGGCCGCGTCGGAAGGCTGGGCCCTTGTGTTTACCTGGTATGATTTCAGTAACGTCGTGGGCCAGGAGTGTCCCCACGGCCTCTTCGACGGGGATGATCTTAAGCATGCTCCTCCCTCACCTCTAGGTTAGGATCAATATAGACATGGGACCTCCTATTGTCCAGATTGCTGAGATCGCTGGAAAGATGCCCTTGAGAGTTGCGGGAAGCGTTTTAATTTGAGTGTGGTAAAAAAAGCTGGGAGCTTAGGGCCGGTGGGTGAGTCAGCCTCCCAGGGTGATCATCTCGATCTTTTTATGCCGCTTTGGGTTGTAGCCCGTGGAGGATTGCATAGCCTCTAGCCGTTCATCCGAATAACGGTCCTTTCTAGCTTTCCAGACGGCGGCGATAAGCTCGAGGATCTCTTCGTCCACGGACCCGTTTCTCAGCAGTCCTTTCAAGTCGTGGCCTATCTCAGAGAAGAGACAGGTCACTAATTTGCCGTCGGCGGTCAGCCTGGCTCGACTGCAGGTTGAGCAAAAGGGTTCCGTGACGGAGGCGATCACCCCAATGTCTCCGTGCCCGTCAACGAATTGGTAATCCACCGATGGCGCGCAGCCTCTGTCTCTGCCCGTTTCTTTCAAGGGGAAACGGGTGTGGATCATCTCGAGGATCTCCTTTTTAGAGAGAATGCGCTTCGAGGTCCAGTTATTGGAGTTGCCCACGTCCATGTACTCGATAAAGCGGATGGCGAACCCGTTCTCTCTGGAGAACTCCACCAGATTCAACACGTCGTCATCGTTGACTCCCCGTTCAATCACCGCATTGATCTTGATGGGGACCAAACCAACCTTCTGGGCCATAAAAAGGCCCTGCAATACTTTGTCTAGATCGCCCCGTTTGGTGATTCGTTTAAACTTATCGGCATCCAGCGTGTCCAGGCTCACGTTGATGCGGTTGAGCCCGGCGGATTTCAGGGACACGGCCTTTTCTGCGAGCAATGAGCCATTGGTGGTGAGCGAGATATCCTTGAGTCCATGGATGGGGGAGAGTTGGCCGATCAGCTTTTCGAGACTTTGGCGGACCAGGGGCTCCCCACCGGTCAGGCGGATCTTATCGACGCCCAATTGCACGAACAGACGGGTCAGCCTAGTGATTTCTTCGAAAGAGAGGATCTCTTTCTTGTCGATCCAGGTATATTCGTCAAAAGGCATACAGTAGGTGCAACGGAAATTGCACCTGTCCGTGACGGATATCCTCAAGTCCCTTAGGGGTCTGTTGAAGGTGTCGGTCAACACGCTTTCTAATATGCAGGAAAGGGGCTGTGGAGGCAAGCCTACGCAAATAACTTCATTGTGTACGGTCCCGAGAAAAGGTTGCTCCCTGCTGAAATGGAGGTTGTTTTTTAATGCAGTAACGGTATGTTAGAATACATTTTTCTGAGCGGGCCGAGGATATGGAAAATCTCATCGAACAATATGAAAACCATTTACACAGCGAGCGCCATGTTTCCCCCCACACCTTGAGAAACTATATGAGCGATCTGAGGCAGTTTCATCAGTTTGTCAAATCTGAAGGCATCCGGGAGGAAAAGACAGGCGAGGGGGCGTTCCAGTGGGCGGATGCCCACCAGGTGAGGGCTTATCTTGGCGCCATGGCCAAGGGTTGCGGGAAAAGCTCCCTTGGCAGAAAGGTTGCCGTACTTAAGAGTTTCTTTCGGTATCTCGTAAGGGAGCGGTATCTCCAGCGTGATCCGCTTTTGGGCTTTGGCAGCCCCAAGCAGGAGAAACCGCTGATGACCTTTCTTTCCGTAGACGATGTCTTCCGATTGTTGGATGGCGTTCTGGGATCGGGCCCGTTAGAGATTCGGGACCGAGCGGTTCTGGAGGTCCTTTACTCTACGGGGATACGGGTCAGCGAGTTGGTGGGTTTGAATTGGGGTGACATTGACTTCCGGTTGGGTATTGTCAGGGTCGTTGGAAAAGGTTCCAAGGAACGAATCGTCCCTATTGGTGAGGTAGCACTAAGTGTCCTTCGAGACTATGCCATGGAACAAGAGAAAAAATGGCGGCGACCTTCCAAGGGGCAAACGGCGGTCATTTTGAACCGTCAGGGTAACAGGATTACAACTCGAAGCGTTGGGCGGATTATGGAAAAGCACTTGCGGGCTAGGGGAATAGCAGTTCAAATAGGACCCCACGGGCTCCGCCACACCTTTGCCACGCATTTGCTGAATAGCGGTGCTGACCTGAGGGTGATCCAGGAACTCCTAGGTCATGCGAGTCTGTCCACGACCCAGCGGTACACTCATGTAAACTTGGATCATCTTACAGCGGTGTATGACCGTTCTCATCCGCGGGCGTAATGAGGGAGATTTGAAGTAAACGATGTTTCAAGGGACGACGATACTGGCGGTTCGCCATGGGGGTCGAGTGGTGGTGGTAGGAGATGGGCAGGTGACCATGGGACAAACGGTGTTGAAGCACAGCGCCAAGAAGGTGCGTAAGCTCTACCATGACCGGGTCATTGCCGGTTTTGCCGGGGCTACGGCGGATGCATTTACCCTATTCGAAAAATTTGAGGCAAAGCTGGAGCAGTATAACGGCAATCTTAGACGGGGTGCCGTGGAGCTCGCTAAGGATTGGCGAACCGATCGCGTACTGAGGAGGTTGGAGGCCCTACTGGTGGTTGCGGATATGGAGGGTGCGCTGGTGGTCTCGGGAGTTGGGGATGTGGTGGAGCCCGACGACGGTTTGATTGCCATTGGGTCCGGCGGGAACTTCGCTCTGGCTGCGGCGCGGGTCTTGGTAAAGCACAGCCAGCTTGACGCCTGGGCCATTGCCGAGGAGTCCATGAAGGCGGCCGCTGCCATCTGTGTGTATACCAACGATCAATTGACATTTGAGGAGCTACATTAATCCCTATGAAAACGGAACCGAAAGCAGCATCAACCCAGGGTGAGTTTACACCTCTTCCTACCCCGGTTATGACGCCTCGCGAGATAGTGTCGGAACTCGATCGCTACATCGTGGGGCAGAAAGACGCGAAGCGGGCCGTGGCCATAGCGTTGCGTAACCGTTGGCGCCGCCAACTGGTACCCGAGGAACTCAGGGAGGAGATCGCTCCGAAGAACATTATTATGATCGGACCCACCGGAGTGGGGAAGACCGAGATCTCTCGCAGGCTTGCCAAACTGGCCCAGGCCCCTTTCATCAAGGTGGAGGCCTCGAAGTTCACTGAAGTGGGCTACGTGGGCAGGGATGTGGAATCCATCATTCGAGATCTCATGGAGCTAGCGGTGAACATGGTCAAAGAGGAGGAGAAACGAGTGGTGGAGATCAAGGCTAGAGAGTTGGCGGAGGAGAAGATCCTCGATCTTCTGTTACCCGCTGCCCCCACAAGTAAACCTCCTGGGGCGGCGGGAGAGGAGGCAGGAGCTCCTGGGACACGGGGGAAGCTCAAAAAGTTGCTGCGGGAGGGAAAACTCAATGACCGATCCGTGGAGGTGGAAATCACACGTACGGCCACGCCCATGGTAGAGGTCCTGACCCCTCAGGGGATGGAAGAGATGGAGTCTAACCTCAAGGAGATGTTTTCCAATCTCCTTCCCAAACGGACGAAGAAGAAAACCGTCAAGGTGCCAGAGGCTATAGAAATCCTCGCCCAGGAGGAGGCCGCCAAACTCGTGGATATGGATAAGGTGGTTGGCGAGGCGAACCGGCGGGTGGAGCACTCGGGTATCGTCTTCATCGATGAGATCGACAAGATTGCCGGGCGAGAATCCATGCAAGGGCCGGATGTCTCCCGGGAGGGTGTTCAGCGGGACCTGCTTCCCATTGTGGAGGGCTCAACGGTCAATACGAAATATGGGATGGTGAGGACCGATCACATCCTGTTTATCGCCTCTGGCGCATTCCACAGTTCAAAGCCATCTGATTTGATCCCTGAATTCCAGGGCCGATTTCCCATTCGGGTGGAGCTTAGCTCCCTGGGTAAGGATGATTTTGTCAGAATCCTCACGGAACCAAAAAACGCGTTGATCAAGCAGTACGTAGCCTTGCTTAAGACCGAAAGGGTGCATCTTTCATTCAAAGAGGATGCCATTGAAGAAATTGCTCGCATTGCCGCTCAGGTGAACGACAGGGCTGAGAATATTGGCGCACGACGGCTTTACACCATTATGGAGAGGCTGGTTGACGAAATCTCCTACTCGGCACCGGAGATGCCGGACAAAGAGGTCAACATCGACGCCCAATATGTAAAGGATCGCCTGAATCCAATTTTGCAGGATGAGGATCTGTCGCGTTACATCCTCTAGAGGTCGGAAGGAGCACGAGTCATGGAAGGTTGTTTGATGACCCCGTGCGAGGCTTCGTCAAAGTAAAGGCAGGCTTGGTGGAAGATTTTATTGGCAAGGCTGAGGTCTTGATGGAGGCGCTCCCCTATATTCGGCGCTTTTACGGGAAGACCTTCGTCGTAAAATACGGTGGAAGGGCCATGGTCGACGAGGAGCTCAAGGCTAGCTTCGCCCAGGACATGGTGCTCCTCAAGTATGTGGGCGTCCACCCGGTTGTGGTCCATGGGGGAGGGCCCCAGATCGATCAGACCTTAGCGAAGATGGGGGTCTCCAGCCGTTATGTGCGGGGGATGCGGGTCACGGACCCGGAAACCATCGACGTGATTGAAATGGTGCTTGTGGGCAAGGTCAACAAGGAAATCGTCTCCCTCATCAATCGCCATGGCGGCGCCCAACCAGGCCGACATGGAGCGGGTCTGTGGCGAGGTGCGGGCCCTCGGCCGGCGTGCCCGGGCCTGGCCCCTGGACCTGCGGGAGGCCGGCGGGTTGGACGATCTGCGCGACGGGGTACACGCGGAGTTCGGCGGCGTGGACATCCTGGTGAACAACTCCGGCATTCCGGGGGTCACGGCGGCGGTGCACGAGTTGGCCGAGGCGGACTGGGACGAGGTGATGAACGTCAACCTCAAGGGGGTGTACCGGGTGAGCCGCGCCTTTCTGCCCGCCATGATCGAGCGCGGGGGCGGGGCGGTGGTGAACGTCGCCTCCCTCGTCGGCCAGTACGGCTATGCCTTCCGCAGCCCCTATTGCGTCTCCAAGTGGGGCGTGATCGGACTGACCCTCACCATGGCCCTGGAACTGGCCCCCCATCGCATCCGGGTCAACGCGGTCAACGATGTTCCGGTTGCCACCGGCAATACGGTCATCGCTAGTGAAGATGTCCCCTTGGTAATCGGCCCGAGCGATTTTGATTTCACCGACGTGGAAGGCGATAGCCTGGCATCCGTGACGATCACCGGACTGACCCTAAACGGTGGCACGCTGACCCATAGTTCCGGCGCCGTCACGGTGACCAACGGCATGACCGTCACCGCGGCCGAGCTGGCCGACTTGACCTTTACCTCAGCACTGAACGATTCGACCACTTCCAGCTTCACCTACACGGTCAATGACGCGGGCACGGGCGTCACCTCGGCCGTGATGAACATCACGGTCAACGCGGTGGCGCCGGGGGCCGTCTCGGGCCAACGCCTCGACCGCGTGTTCGAAGGGCTGGCGGGCGCCCGGGGCTCCACCCCGGAGCAGGTCCGCGAGGCCATGCTGGGCGCTATTCCGCTGGAAAAGATCGTCGACCCGGAGGAGGTCGCGCCCACTTGTGTCTTTCTGGCCTCCGCCGAGGCGGGCATGATCACC
>JACZQL010000055.1 GCA_022545745.1 Deltaproteobacteria bacterium
ACCACCGGACCCGAGCCGCTACGGACGTGGAGGTCGGAGCTTATAGTATCCGGCAGGAGGCCCTCACCCATAGCTCTTCGCACCAGGTCGAAGGCGAGGTGACGGTTCGCGTGGCCGACATCGAACAGGACACCGCGCTCGTGGGCCAGCCGGACAGCCTTTCGTAGGCGACCGGCTTCATCCATGATGCCAGGCTTGAGCGGTGTAAAACAGTGGGTCACAACGTCGCCTGGACGAAGGGTGTCGACGATCTCCTCCAGCGAGATGCCAGTATCGCCGATGTGAACCATCACTGGCGATTGGGATGCATTGCCGGCTTGAATGGCCAGCCGAAGCGCCTCCCTGCCGTTGTCCCCCACTGACGATCGGTGGAGGCGCACCTTGATCCCTACGGCGACGTCTGGATATTCACTCACTGTTCGCGCGGCACCTTCGGGATCGGCGAACCGTAGGTCGTACAATTCTCCCGGCGAGTTCAGTACGCCATGCTGGGCGACACAGACGAGTGCCAGCATTCGCGTGCGAGACCCCTCGGCGATGAGGCGCTTGAAACCGAGGAAGTTGACCGGGCCGGCCGAGCCCGCATCGACCGCGGTCGTCACACCGTTAGCGATACAGATGGGGTCGGCGTCGAAACCGTACGGGTTTACACCCCAGTAGCTGTGAATGTGGAAGTCGATGAGCCCGGGCGTAACATAGCAACCCCGCACGTCAAGCACCCGTTTTGCACTAGCCCGAGACAGCGCCGGCCCAATGGCCGCGATACGGCCGCCGGCAATGCCTACGTCCAGCTCTTGGCACCGGCCTGAAGCCGGGTCCAGCACTGTACCCCCTGACAACAGCAAGGCGAACGTGTCATTCATCAACAGATTCTCACACTGAATAGGTGAGCACTGAATCAGCTTTATTGCGGGCCATATTGGTCAGTTTCCATCAACTGGGCAACAGCCGTAGCCTCGGGTGTCAAGCGCAAGGTCGCACGGGATTCTAAGAGCCAAGCATGGAACCCTTCGGGAACATTTTCTATTGGTCCATGGTGAGCAACACCTTTTGGAACCCATGTGAGTGTCCCAGGGTCGTTGACTCTCCCCCAAGCTCCAGGTCCGGATGAATAGAGGATGACCTCATCGTAGTCAGCGTTGCAATGGATTGGCGGACGTCTGCTAGGGCGGGCGCTGAGATTGTAGAGTAAAACATCACCATTTGGCGATGATACAAACTGAGCTGGGGGTCCCGATTTGTTGTTGAAAAGTGCCCTCAAGTTCACTTTCCACACTGGTACATTCCCCGCTTTTACGTTCGTCAATTCAAGTAGGTCATGTGGTCTTTCGTAACGGGTAATTCCATCGTGGCTCTTGATAAGCAAAACTGTTCTCTTGGTTTCTGCCGCGGGGCTATTTATCGCGGCCCGCTCAACGTTCAGTTGAAAAGAAGGGCGTGGATCTATTTTAACGGCTCCCGGGATCTCGATGATGATATTTAGAGCCGGTTTTTTTTGCGGTGCAATGAAATACGGCACCGCGCGAGGAATACAAACGAAGTCACCTGGCAAGCCAACAATTTTCCCAAAACCGGTGTAGAAATGAATCTCACCTTCCTGGACGAAATGCACCTCATCGGCTTCGACATTGGAAATTAAAAATGGCATCGCCGTTTCGCGCCCAGAAACGCTTAGCTGGAATCCGGACCGTGCCTTCAGAACGGCAATGGGGAGGGCTTCTGCGTCATGACGGTCCGGCAAAGAAAGACTTCTGACATTTAAGCGATGCGGAGCGTGAGGTCCGGCCACTGATGTATAGTCTGGCGTATGGACCGGGCGAGTGACTACGACGCCGTCACCGTAAAATCCCTCCCGCGACCAATGCTCCGTGTTTTCGAGAGTTGAGTCTTTCTCATTCTGATCAGCCATAAACGACCTCAGGCTCTTTTTTTACCCGGCAGGGCCCCATGGTTTCAGCGTCTTTTTTAGCTATCAGCGCCCTGCTTCCCTAGTATTCCCAGGGCGCGCAAGACCTTCTCCGGAGTGATAGGCATGGACCTGACACGCACGCCGACGGCGTCACAGATGGCGTTTCCAATGGCCGGCGCAACGCAGGGAATCGACGTTTGAGCCATACCCTTGGCGCCAAAGGGACCCGGCCCGTCACCGTTTTCCACAATCAATGACTGGAAAGATTGTGGAAGATCCCCCATGAGCGGAAGCCGGTACTGGAAAGCGTCGGCATTCCGAAGCTGGCCATCCCTATAATGCAGCTCTTCAAAAAGACCAAGTCCAAGGCCCATTATTGCCCCGCCCTCCGCTTGCCTCTTACCAGAGAGATAGTGGAGGGCCTTGCCTGCATCCGCCACGGCAGAAAGTTGGAGGACATGAACCTCACCGGTCTCTCGGTCCACCTCTACCTCAGCCGCCGCTGCGCCAGGAGCCCAGTGGTCAAGTCCGCCAAACGCCTTGTCTGTGGAAGGAGTGTAACTATACGAGCCTATTCCTTTGAGCCTCACTCCCCCTTCGAAAACTCGGACGATGTCGGTGAATGAAAAGCTGCGTTCCGCCCGCAAGAGTCTACCGGCTTCCAACTTCCATTCTGAGGGAGTCCCTCCTTTTGCTTGAACCGCGGCGTCGATAAGCTCTCGCTTCAGGTTTTCACATGCTGCCTGAACTGCACTTCCTATCTGCACAGTGGTGCGTTGGGCATTGGTCCCGGCGAAGGGAAGGTCGTTGCTCGTGTCGGGAGTGCCCACCCGGACCTGGCTCTGCGGTATCCCGAGCGTCCTAGACGCTACGATACAGATGATTGTGTGCACTCCTTGACCGAGATCAGCGGCGTTGTGGGAGATCGTCACAATACCGTCAGAGGCCAGCGTAGCCATCGCGTATGCTCTCCCCCCACCCTGTGAGCCATGGCGGAGGGAAAGGGCCACGCCTCTCCCCCTTGCGGAGCGAGGCCTATCCCTGGTTTCACCACTATGGACGGTTGCACGTCCATCCCAATGGATGGCCTCAACCGCCTTCTGTAGGAGTTCATCGAAATCCGTGTCCATGGGCGGGGTGTCTGCGGCGGATTCCTCGCCTCGTACCCTCCACTTGTCGGCAATATACTGACCCCGTGGCACGACATTTTTCTGCCGGAATTCAATCGGATCGTAACCCAATTGCTGGGCTACACTGTCCATCATGCACTCAATTGCAAAGGTCGTCTGTGTCTTGCCAGTCGCTCGGAAGTGGGACGCAGGCACTTTGTTCGTGTACGCAGTCCGGGCGTGCACGCGAAAGTGAGGGATGCGGTAACAACCCCAGGCTGATATGACGGCGTTGTGAGTGGCCACGCGCGCTCCAGTAAAGTAGGCACCGGTATCGACCTCGAGCTCGACGTCCAAAGCCACCAGAGTCCCGTCTGACCTGACGCCCATTTTGGCTTTGTAGGCCATCGCGTGACGCGCAGTGACGCGAAAACTCTCCCCCCCTGAAGCAAGCAACTTGACGGGGCGCCCAATCTTCCGGGAAAGGGCAAGCGCAACCATCATCTCCGGCGTGACGCTCTTCGCGCCAAAGCCACCCCCAATGTAAGGCACACGGACACGCACGTTTTCTGGCTTGATCCTAAACAACTTAGCGGCCTGGTTCACTGCATTGAAAGGGCTATTACAGGATACCCACAGATCAGCGCATTCGTTGGCGAAATAGGCCACAAAGGAAACAGATGGTTCCATGGGGTGGTGGAATACGTTGGGGGCAAAGTACGTTTCCTCAAATATGCGGTCGGCCTGATGGAACCCTTGCGCTATATCCCCCCACTCAAGGCTATCCTCGAGAGCCAAATTGGTGCTCAGGTCTTCATGCACCAACGGAGCCCCGGCGGACAAGGCCTCTGCCACTGAGAAAACCGTTGGCAGGATCTCGTATTCGACGTTGACTAGCTCAACGGCTCGGCGCGCCGTGCGTAAATCCACCGCCGCAACCATGCCTAGAAGATCACCGTCAAATCTCGCCTTGTCAGTCGTGATAAATGTTTGATCTCTAACCGTCCCGCGCCCCGCTGGGCCGCCGCCGCCCTCCGCACCAATGCCAGCAAGGTCTAACTCACCCAGGCATTCGCGAGTAACCGCTCCCAGCACTCCTGGCAGGCGTTCGGCCCTCGAAGCGTCCACAGAAACAATCCGCGCATGGGAGTACGGACTGCGTAGCGCAGCCGCATAGACAGTGCCGGGCAGATCGGGCAAGTCCTCGATGTACTTGGCTCGACCCGTCACCTTCTCCAGCGCGTCAATGCGGGGTTCGTCCACCCAGGATTCTACCCGACGTCTCTTCGCTGCTTCTCTTCTATTCGCCATGCCTTCCCTTGAGCTTGTCCGCCCTTGTGGGTCCTTTCAGACGACAAGGCCGAGCTTATACCCAACCCGATTTCTCTGTCAATTCGCCGTATCCACTGGCGAAATTCCGATCTCAATGGTCATGTGCTTGCAACTCTCACCGGTCACCACTTCTTTTCCCCACCCGTTCCAATCCCCAACTCTCTTATATCAGGAACACCAGCGACGGGATCTCCGTATCGTTTTCGAGGAGCAGCACCTTTTTGAAACCCATTTTGAGATCACCGTTTTCCATGCGTAGTCTGTGAACGGTGCGCCCGCTCCAGATATTACGGATCCCCCTTCTTATTTCCGTCAGGACAAAGTTAGAGTAAACCGTCACCTCGTCGTTGCCACCCTCCTCCACCTCTAGGTTGGACACCACCCGGCGCATGCGCGAAGGAGGCTTCTGCGCGTATGCCATACCGCTTTTCAGCCGATCGATTCGATCGCTGATGCGCCCGCGGTCATCGTAAATGATGGATACGCTTTGCATTGGATCTAATTCGTCATTGTTGCTCGGGACCCAATAGACCGCATCATCCGTCCAAAGCGCCAACCACTCGTCGTACCGATGCTCGTCCATGAGACGGGCCTCGCGATAGATGAAATCTTCGATTTGCCGGTGTTCCATTGGATTATGCCTCTGACATCACGCTCTTGTAGTGGCGCCACATGCCTCTTAGCTGGCATTCGTCCATCCCGTACCCCAAGCGGACCCCGTCCGCCTTAGTCTCTTCCCTGTGAAGGCCGCGGCTTAGTACCAGCCATTCATTCGCCCGAGCTTCTATCCCCGCCTGAATGCGTTCTAAGATTTCCAGGTCGTCGGGTGCAAGGCAACCCGCAGGACCAAAACAAATCTCGTGGTCCCGTAAAATAAGTGCATTGACCTCCGTAGGGGCGCCCTTCAGTAAGGCTGGCTGATAGTAGACATAAGTCTCGTTAACCCTTACAGGCTGTATCCGGCGGACATGAGTCTGGAGAAGGATAAGGTTGGGAAAGACAGAAACGAACGGCGAGAACTCTTGAAGGGCCTGTTGCGCTTTTTCTTTACCAAAGCGTCTCTCCATCGCTTCAACATAGTCTGCCAGAGCAACAGTCCGATTTCGACTTCCCAGTATATCAACATGCAACCGGGTTGTATGCCCCGCCACCATGTGGCCGCCGGGCAGAAACACGGTTCCGCCAGCCGTTTCCTGGACCTCTCTCCTTGTCTGTGACTTGACCCGCTGGTCAAAGTAGTATTGGTGAAGTACATGTCCGTGATAGAAGCCTTCTAGCGAGTTCTCCGGCAGCATCTTCCAGTTTCCTTTATACCGGGCCTTCTGCACCCCTGCGCGCAGTTCGATCTCACCCTCGAGCGACCGATCAACAAAGGCGTCAATATACTCCATTGCACCCCCCAGGTGCTCTTCCAAGCTGATGCCTGTCGGGCTCAGACTGCCAAAAATAAACCCCCTATAGGAGGCCCTTCGGGCCACCTTGACCAGCCCATGGTCTTCCTTTCGAAATGAAGCATCGTAGGCCTCACCATAGCTAACCCTGATGAGTTCGCCCTTGTTTGTGTACGTCCAGCCGTGGTAGTCGCAGCGGAAAAAGGGCGCCCTGCCACGCTCATGCTGACAGACGAGGTTGCCGCGGTGCCGACAGCGGTTCAGCAGAAGACCCACCTCGCCATCCTGGTCCCGTACCATGATCACCGGCTGCTGGCCAATTTTCCTCGTGATATAGTCCCCTGGCTCGGGGACCTCGCTTGCGTGCCCAACATACACCCAACCCCGATGCCAGATCTTCTCCATCTCCTGTTGGAAGATCACTGGATCATAATAGAGCCTCCCGTTTATCCGGCCCTCTTCGATTAGATCCTTGTAATCTACCAGCGGCGTTGGCCCTATAGCCATGATAACCCTCCCCGTACAAGGTCTTTGGCCCTTTTACTAACAGCACGAATACACAACCACCTCAAATAGTTACTTGATTACTACTTTCGTATTGTTTATTTCCTCCTCCTCTTCCTTGCGTCCTCCATGACCTGTTTGCCGAGTTTTAAAATGACTTTTGTTAAGTTCTCCTGGTATTCGGGACGATTCGTATCCATATATATTCTTCCTTCAACAAGTCTGTCCCATGGGGGAACAATATCCTTTGGGATGTCAATTCTGCGTGAGTTAGGATTTTCTCCAGGACGACCTCCTGTCGTTTGAAAGGCCATTTGTCCTTCCCGGGACAAGAACCAATTTACGAATACCTTTGCGGCATTAGGATGCGGGGCACGATTTATAAAGCTAAGAGCCCCAAGACCAGGACTGGTCTGCCCCCCTTCTTTCCAAACACTTCCGTCCAGTTTCCTGACAGGTAGACCTTGGCCTTGCGCCTCACGCGCACTACAGCGGATGCAGATCGCAAACTTCCCTTTAGCCAACCAGTCAGTCATTTGACGTGTGCTGCTGCTGAAGGTGACGTCCATATCCACATACAATTGTCGGATAAATTTAGGGCCAAGTTCAGGTTGGTGATAAAGGAATATCATCCAAGACCCGGCGCGCGTGTTTTTTGGCTCCAGGGAAACAATTTTCCCTTTCCATTTGGGATTTAGGAGGTCCCAGTAAGAATTGAACTCTTTTGGGTTTAGAAGATTTAGGTTATACATTAAAGTCAGGCCCGGGCTAACTCGGTAAGCAAAGATATACTTGCCTTCAGGGTCTGCGTAGGCGTGTCTTTTTTCGAGCCATTTGGATTTATCCACAACCTCAGGGAGTATAAAGAGAGATTTAATGGGGTCTAATATCTTACCCTTATAGAACAGGCCATACTGGGTGTTGGCCCCCCCACTAAAGATATCTGCAAGGTATTTGTCAGCCCTTCTTTCAGTCAAAATCCTCTGCGCGATTCCGGTTGAGCTTCCTGTAATTGAGAGGACTTTGATCTCAGGATATTTCTTTTTGAATGGCTCAAGAACTCGCTCGTATCCGCT
>JACZQL010000056.1 GCA_022545745.1 Deltaproteobacteria bacterium
AATTCAAAAGAGACGCAATCGGGTCTTTGTTTCGCGTGCCCTCCATCCACAGTACCGTTTAGTCATCGCCACCCACCTAAAGAACCTCGAGAAAACCGAGGTCGTTGAAATCCCATTCACCGACGCGGGTCAGACGGACATCGAGTTTTTATCCAAGGAAGTGGACGAAAGGGCCATCTGTGTGGTGGTGGGGTATCCCAACTTCTTTGGGGCCATCGAAGACCTCGCCCCCCTCCGTGAGGCCTGCACTCGACATGGAGTTCTCCTGATCTCGGTAACCACGGAAGCCCTTTCCCTGGCCTTACTAAAGCCCCCGGGGTTCTGGGGTGTGGACATTGCGGTGGGTGAAGGGCAGAGCTTGGGGCTTCCCATGAGCCTTGGTGGTCCAGGGTTTGGGTTCTTTGCATGTCAGAAGAAGCTTGTGCGCACCATGCCGGGAAGGCTGGTGGGAGAAACGGAGGACACCGAAGGGCGCCGGGGTTTCGTGTTGACCCTGGCGACCAGGGAACAGCACATTCGTCGTGAAAAGGCCACGTCGAACATCTGTACCACCCAGACCCTCTGTACCCTGGCATCAACGGTTTTTATGGCGACCCTCGGAAAGGGAGGAATGCGTCGGCTGGCAGAGGCGAACGTGGCCCGTGCCCACGAGACCAGAGAGCTCCTGGTGAAGGAAGCGAGGTTGGTCCCCACCTTCGGGGCGCCTTTCTTTAACGAATTCGTTCTAAACGTAAAAGGGTTGACCAAAGTCCTCAGCCGGTTTAAATCCAAAAGGATCGTTCCGGGGATCCCATTGAAGCTCTGGTACCCGGAACTCGAGGAAGACCTTCTCATTTGCGTCACTGAAATGAACGAGAGAGAGGAGATCGATCGACTTGTCGAAACATTCTCTGGGAACGGATAATAAGCGCAGCGCGCCTCCCCTCCTCTTTGAGAGCGGGTCTCCAGGGCGGAGCGGTTTCTTCTGGCCCGAGGAAAAGAAAACGAATTGGATCCCCTCTCAGTTTGTGAGGGACGAGATCGCTGGGTTTCCGGAGCTGGGAGAGCTCGAGGTCTTGCGCCATTTTACTTGCCTCTCTCATCTCAATTACAGCATCGAGGGCCAGTTCTATCCCTTGGGCTCCTGTACGATGAAGTATAACCCGAAAATCAATGAGGTGGTCGCACGGCTACCAGGTCTCTCTCTCTTGCATCCGCTGGCCCCAACGGCACTCATCCAGGGGGCCTTGGAGTTGCTGTATGATCTTGAACGGATGCTAGTGGAGATCTCGGGAATGGACCATGTCACGCTGCAGCCAGCGGCCGGGGCTCAAGGTGAGCTCACGGGGCTCATGATGATCCGAGCCTATCTCACGGCACAGGGCAATCCGCGGAAGAAAATACTTGTCCCGGATACGGCCCACGGGACCAACCCCGCAAGCTCTAGCCTATGCGGTTATGATGTGGTTCAGATTCCCTCAAACGAGCGCGGCATCATAGACGTGGCGAAGGTGAGAACGGTCATGGACGAGGAAGTGGCAGCGTTGATGATCACCAATCCGAACACCTTTGGTATCTTCGAGCAGGACATTCAGGCCATTGCCGAGGTGGTCCATCACAAGGGCGGCCTGATTTATATGGATGGCGCTAACCTCAACGCCATCATGGGCATTGCGAAACCGGGCCATATGGGGGTGGACGCACTTCATATGAATCTCCACAAGACCTTTTCCACTCCCCATGGTGGTGGTGGGCCCGGGGCGGGCCCCGTGGGTGTTAAGGGTATCCTGCGAGACTTTCTCCCCATTCCGCGGATTAGCAAGGGCAGTAAGAGATACGAGTTACGGGAGGACTTTCCCTTATCCATAGGCCGGGTCAGGTCCTTCCTGGGTAATTTTGGAGTGCTGGTGCGGGCCTATACCTATATCATTAGCCTGGGTGCTGATGGGTTGGAGGAAACGAGCCGGATGGCAGTACTCAATGCCAATTATCTCCGCAAGCGATTGGAGGAGTACTATCACCTTCCATACTCAGAGCCCTGCATGCACGAGTGTGTCTTTACGGATCGCCTCCAGCAGAAACTTGGGGTCCACACCATGGACATTGCCAAGCGTCTGTTGGATTATGGCTTTCATCCCCCCACCATTTATTTCCCCCTAGTGGTGTCTGGCGCCATTATGATCGAGCCCACTGAGACAGAAGACCCCGAGACCTTGGACAGTTTTATTGATGCCATGATCTCCATTGCCCGTGAGGCCAAAGAGAATGCCACCTTGGTGAATACCGCTCCTCATTCCACGCCAGTGCGGCGGCTCGATGAGGCAGGAGCGGCAAGGAGGCTCGTTCTTAGATGGGATGGATCAAAGCCAGAAGGCAGTGGGCAGAAGGCAGAGCGCTGATTCCATAGGCGGCGGGGAATTATCCGCCTGCGCGGAAGACCACGGGCATATGCCCGTGGAGGCTTCATTACCTAAGGCGTATAGCTATATTGGAGCCGGTTGTCGTAGTATTCGAAGCTGGCACTGATGGCCAGACGTTCCTTCCTAATCCATCGGGGGATTGGGTGAAAGGGTGCCGCGGCCTGGATGGCTCGAATCGCTTCTTCATCCAGGATTGGATATCCCGAGGAGTGGATCAATTTCGCCCCCATCAAGCTCCCGTTTTGCTTGATCCTAAATTCCACCACTAATCTTCCTTGTATCCCTTGACGCAGGGCTGGGGGGGGGTACTCCCAGACCAGCTCGATATCCCGTTGAATACTGGAAAGGTAAGAGACGTAGTTGGGATCTGTGCTGTCTAACCGAACCACTTCTTCATTGAGGTTAGTGCCGTCTCGTGATGGCGTCATGGCGACTGATGGGAGTAGCTCCTTCAAGGAGGGGAGGGGACGTTGGACAATGAATTGTTCTTTGCTCTTTGGACGCGAGGGTTCCTTGGGCTTTTTGCGTTGAAATCTGAACCCCTCTGGCAGGGCTGGTTTTTTAGCCGCTAAGGGGGTAGATTTCGGGGCGACCCTCTTGGTTTTAGGCAGGGTCCTTCGGGGAGGCGTTGTACGTTTGGTTAGCCTGCTGTCTGGTGCGGGTTTGACGATTTTTTCTTTCTTGATGACTTCCTTTTTTTCCGGTAACGGCAAAAAGATTACCGGGATCGGTATGGGTTTCTGCTCTAATTTCGGTGAGTTAGACCATGTGAGCAGAAACACCAGATGTAGGCATAGAGAGATGAGAAAGAAATGGACAATGGATAATCGCTGAGGATACACAGATTTATATTATCGCATCGTTAGTCTACCGGGCAAGTGATGGAAGAGATTGATTCGCGTTCGGGTACAAACCAAGCTTGCATATGCGGAAGGCAATAAGTTAAGATTGTTTGGAGCTACGAAACTATGTTTGGGTTTGGTGTTTGGGAACTTGTCATCGTTCTGATTATTATTGTCGTCCTTTTTAGCCGTAAGCTCCCTGAGATTGGTGAGGGCTTGGGCAAGGCAATACGGGGCTTTCAAAAATCCATACAACAACCAGATGAAATTGATGTGACCCCGGATAATGAGCAGGAAAAAGAGGACAAAGATAAAAGAGACAAGGAATCCTCTTAAGCCTCTCCCTTCGTGGATAAGACCCGGCAGCTAAACGCCTTGATATCCTTCGCGGGCTTAAGAAAAACTATCGTAAAAGCCGCGGACCCATCTGGAGCAATCTCGAATCTCTTTTGCGGTTTTAGCCGTTGAAGGATGGCAATTTCTCGTACCGTCATGTCTCGTATGATTTTTGACGAGATGGGATTGCCCACAGAAATGGCCTGTCGCCCAATTTCCTTTCCCCCTGCGGTGTGAATCAGCCCTTCTAAGCGAATCTCTCGTACACTCACCGGGTTACGGTTGGAGATCTTTCCTGTGATCACAAAGACCTGCCGACCTCCAAGAACTTTTCGAAAACCAGAGCGTAAAGATTCTAAGACCACACGCTGTCGAAGGTGATTGTTCTTAAAGATTACAGAGCCAAACCAGGGGATCGATCTGAGATAAGCCTCCATCCGTGCTGGTTGGGCTTGGTAGATAAGGGTCAGCAACGAGAAGGTCAGAAGGAGAATACCGAAAAGACTTATGTATGGGATGACCGATACAGGTCCACCCGTGCGGGTTTCATGGGCAGCCATAGGAGTTCGCCTCCTTTCCACGTACGGTTGGGGAGTCTGGTCTGTGCCTTCAGCCCCTGGGGTTAAGGCGGGATCTTGCTTTTTTATAGCGAAAGTTTTGCCTTTATATTCCCGCAGCTTTGGCTTCGGAGTTATCAGTTCCGGCGGTATTTCTGCCCCATATCTTTCTAGCGCAGGATTATCGTCACTACTGGGGGATTCCCGCTCTAGACCAAAGGGGTCCTCGCTCATGGTATTTGGAGTTTCTGACTCCTGCGGAGGGGACTCCTCGGCTTGAGTGACGAAGTCCTGGCTTTGAGTATCGGGCTCTTGACCCTGCGTGAGAATATCTTGCCTTTGGCCGGGGGCATCCTGGCTTTGGGCGAAGAATTCGTGAGCTGCAAGAGGTCCCTCCTTCTCTGTGGGAGTTTCTTCGCTTTGCGTGGCTGGCTCCTGGCTCTGTGAGAGAGAGTCTTGAGTATGAATTGGAAAATCCAGGCTTCTGTTGAGGGACTGCGGATCTTGTGTTGGAGGCTGCTGGCTTTCGGTGAGAAAACGCTGGATCTCAGCAATGGAATCTTGGCTATCGCCGAGGGGATCCTGACCTTGACCGAGGGTTTCCTGCCGCTGGGCAAACTGATCCTCGCTCACGGGATATGGAGTTTCTGATGGTTGTGAATCCTGATGGTGGGTAGGAGGAGACTCCGTCTTCTCTCTAGAGAGAAACTCCTCCGCTGCGTTCTCCTTCCCTGTGGCCTCTGTAGAGGAGGGAAAGGGTAAGCTCGGTTCGTCACCTTTCCTTCCCAGTGTGGTTTGGATCGTGGCGGATGTGGTCTCGTCTGCCACTTTAGATTTCAAATCGAGGGCAAAGATGAGCTTACATCGGGAGCAGCGAAAGGTTGGCTTGCTGCTGCCGATCAAGTTATCGGAAACGCGATACGTGGTATAGCAACCGGGGCACTTGATAAGCATGTCTTTGTTCGGTGTTCGCGCTGAGCAAGTTGCTCAGGCAGGAAGTTAGTTACCTACCTTAAATATTCTATCATGTTCTGTTGAGTGGCCTCAATGATTTTCCCTTGGAACGTTGAACAGAACAACTGCAACAAAGTTTCCTCCTTCGCCAAGGCTTCGGGAGGATCCTCCGAAGCTTTAGCGTAGGAGGATTTCGCGCCCTCCGGGCTGTAGGCCCTACGGGCCGGAAGGCCAAGACGCCGAGACGCAAAGAAAAATATCTCCCTCCGGCTCCCAACTTGGCGAGCTTTGCGTCTTTGCGCGAGTCATCGTTTAACCGTTTCCCTTAATCAAACTTCAACGGAAAATTGCAAATATCTTTGGGTAGGTTTTCAATTTGATTGAAAGATAAAGGTCAAATGGAGAACTGAAGATCTCCAACCTTTACTTTCTCCTGCCAGCCCATCCACAGATTGGTGGTAAGATACTTTCCACCGAAGTCAGGGAATACCGTCACGAGGCTACCAGAGCGGAGCTTATTAGCTATTTGCAGGGTTACGTGCAAGGCTGCACCGGCCGACTGTCCCACGAGGACTCCCTCCTCTTGATTGATGCGATAGACCATAGTGTAGGCGTCCTCTGTGGAAACGGGTATCTTCTCATCCAGTTCCTCTTCGTGATAGATCCCGGGCACGATGGAGCTGGCCATATGTTTGAGTCCTTCCAGTCCATGGAGGGCATCGTCAGGTTCCACCGCGATAATTCGGATCCTTGGGTTCTGTTCTTTCAGATACCGCCCGGTTCCCATGATGGTCCCGCCAGTGCCGATACCTGCCACAAAGTGTGTGATCTCGCCGTGAGTTTGACGAAAGATCTCCGGCCCGGTGGTCTCATAGTGGGCTTGGCTATTCATGGCGTTAAAATACTGGTCAGGCTTGAAGTATTTGTCTGGGTCCTTCTTTAATATCTCTCGACAGAGGAGGAGGGCGCCATCGGACCCTTCCATGGGATCGCTGTAGATGACCTTTGCCCCATAGGCTGCGACAATCCGCTTGCGCTCGAGGCTTACGTTTTCGGGCATGACCAACTCCACCGGGAATTGCATGGCCCTGCCGATCATGGCCAAGGAAATCCCGGTATTGCCAGAACTGGACTCGATGATGGTCTTGCCCTTTTTCAATTGCCCAGATTTGATTCCCTCTTGGATCATCTTGAGAGCAGGGCGGTCTTTCACGGATCCACCCGGATTGAAGCCTTCCAACTTGGCAAAGACCCGGACCCCCGGAGAAAGTCCACGGGTAATCTGCCGAATTTCTAAGAGAGGTGTCTCTCCGATCAGATCGACTATAGACTCAACCTTCGGTGGTTCAGTCGTTCTTTCGAAGACCTCGGCAAGACGCCGGACAGGTTTTAGCATAATGTGAAGGAAAACGAGTTAGTGCCCTCCTGC
This sequence comes from Deltaproteobacteria bacterium, assembly GCA_022545745.1. Next base: position 6,518 of record JACZQL010000056.1, read on the forward strand.
AATGGCTGGGACGATCGAGATGCTGTCACCATTGTTGACCGATGTGTCCAGGTTTTGCAGGAATCGAATATCATCGCCGTTCACGTACACATTTACGAATCTTCGAATCTTGCCTGATTCGTCGCAGATTCTTTCCTTGATTCCAGGAAAGTTTTTCTCCAGATCGTCCACAAGGGCCTTGACGGTATCGCCAGCGGCATCCACCTCGTCGGCGCCCTTCGTGTATTTCCTAAGCGGGGTTGGTACTCGGACACGCGCGTTCATCATTATACCTCCTTGATAAATATAACGTTATTTTTATATAACCCTTCCATTCCTCGCTTTCAAGTTACCGGATTCGGAAGCTTGCCCCAAGGTTCTAGGGGCGATGGGTATCCCTCTCCACGGGATCTTGTCCGGTAAGACATGGCACCGCCAGATCAATGTCCTTATTTAACGGACCCTTAGCCCTTAGCGGCTCGTACCTTTTCCAATGGGGGTGGGGTGAGTTCACGGTAAAGATCGTCAAACTTTTTAATGTCGGCATCGATGCAGAAAATGTTAAAACTTGCTAATCAAAATATTGGTGAACAGAAAAAAATATTCGAAGTGAATAAAGATCATAAATTGTTGCGGAATGTATTAACTGTGTTTAAAAAATCATCTGGCGATGATTACATAAAAAAT
>JACZQL010000502.1 GCA_022545745.1 Deltaproteobacteria bacterium
GGACAAGTTTGGAGGGCGTGCCCGTAAGCGATCCAATCCACCACGGAGGAGCCCAGTCCCGGAATAAATCCAACCAAAATTCCTATCGAACTGCACCGCAGAACCAGGGACCAGTGCTTGAGCACGTCTTTTGCCCCTTCAAGCTGATTACGCAGCAAATCTTTGGGAGGGGGCATGCGCGAGATGCTGGTTCGGCCAATGGCCAGGGACATCAGCTCGGGTATGCCGAAAAGCCCCAAGGCCAAGAGTCCCGTGGGGACTCCCTCTAACAAATACATCTGACCAAAGGTGTAGCGTTCCATCCCGATAGTCATCTCTATACCCACGGTCGCGAGCATCATGCCTAACACCGCCATGCTGATGCCCTTAAGCGGGGTCTTGCCGCTCAAAACCGAGACCATGGTGATGCCCCAAAGGCCCAATGCGAAGAACTCTGGAGACTGTAAGAGCAAAACCAGGGGCCGCAAGATTTGCAGGCCCACAGCTAGAACGAGGGCTCCAAAGACCCCGCCGATAGCGGAAGCAACGTAGGCCGCCCCCAAGGCACGAGCGGCTTCTCCCTTCTTGGCCATGGCGTGGCCATCGAGGATCGTAGCCTGGGAACCCGCAGTCCCCGGGACACCCAAGAGAACCGAGGAGACGGTGTCGCTGGTGGTCGTTACCGCGAATAGGCCAATAATTAAAGCAAAGGCCGCCTCTGCGCCGAGGTTGAGCAGGAGAGGAAAGAGAATGATAAAAGCGGTGATCCCCCCTATCCCCGGGATCGCCCCAAAGACAAGGCCGACCGTCACCCCAATCATAAGGAAACCGAAGGTGGGCCAGCTGAGGACCGTGACCAGGCCGGCGAAAGATGCTTCCAGGACCGACATCTCAGCAGTACCCCTACTCGAGTCTCCGACCAGCGCTCAGCTTGGTACTACTGGGTAGGAGAACTTGGATGGTTTCTGTCATCGATCGTTCACAGGTGTCGTTGTCCCTTTAGTTACTTATCTCCTCTTCATTAGCCGCTTCAGCTCATCTTTATCTTCTTGCGGCATGTTTAGGAAATCTTTCACGATGACCAAAGCTTTTTCGGGTTCGAGATACTTGATTAGGAATTGTTGTTTCTTGGCCTTTTTAAGTAACTCTGGATCAGACAGGGATTTCTTCATCGCCAGTCTAAGGAGCTGGAGCCTATCCTTGGGCAGGCCGGGAGGGCCGTAAAGAGACCAACCCACTTTTCCAATATCAATCCACGAATCAAAGGGCTTTGGGATATCCTTGATGATTTCGTAGATTGTCGGTGTATCCGGCACTGCTGGATGGCGAATGGCCCCGCCGGTGAGAATCGGTACGACGATCCCTTCTTTCATGGCCGATAAGTAGGAGTCTGCGGGATACGTTGCCACATCGATCTCCCCGCTAAGCAGGGCCTGGCGCACGGCGGAGCTCCCTGTATACCCCGAGACGAACTGCAATTTGAGACCCAGTATTTTCTTTAACACAACACCGATGAAGTGAACGTTACCTCCCGGACGAGTCATGCCGTAGAGAATGTTGTCGGCCCGCTTTAGATCATCTAAGGTTTTGAACCTCTTCGCATAAGCCATCATGGTATTGTTGATTGGGCTCACCACACCGATGTAAGACAGCTCCGTGAAGTTAAAGCGCAGCCCCGGTTGATCGGTGATTATGTTAAGTGCCTGAGTGGAGCCGATATGAAAGGCCAATCTCAAGCCGTCTGGTTTGGCCTTGTTGTATAAATAGTTGAACGCAAAGGTTCCGCCTCCCCCCGGCCTGTTTTGCAGCACGATTTTGGCGCCCATATGCTTGGCGAGGAAGGGGCCGAGGGGGAGGCCGCTGGAGAGCAACGGGCGATCATGGAAGCCTACTTCGTCGAGCAGGTGGCCGAGCACCTGGAGCCTGTCATCTTGCGGCAGGAAGACACCCCACCCTTCCTCAAGGATCACACCTCTTATCTCGTGGCCGAGCTCCAACCGGGACCCGTCATCGGAACGGGCACCGCCGGCCCTGAGCTGGGAATCGGCGAAGTCCCCAGCCCACCCCTGTCCCGGTCGCTGTC
>JACZQL010000057.1 GCA_022545745.1 Deltaproteobacteria bacterium
TTCCTTTTCTTCAATAGTCATCCCCGCCATCGGCTCATCCATCAAGGACGCGCGGGTACGACGAACCATCGCTCTACCTACCGCGACGCGCTGCATCTCTCCGCCACTCAGATGGCTCGGCTTCCGACCAAGCAACTCTTCAATTCGCAAAATCGCCGCGACCTCTTTCACTCTTTTCTGGTATTCCTTTTGCTTCTTGGCTCTTTCCTCCGTGCGTATCTCCTCAGGGGTTAGGACCTTCTCTTTAGTCGCCAGGGGTTCTTCCTTCTTAGCCTCAATTGCTTGTTCCTTGCCTGGACGAGTCACCTGTTCCTCTCCCGGACCTGCCTTGGCAGCTTCTCCTGGAGCCTCTTCCACAGGGGGAAGAGCTCTGCTCGTCCCCATACCTTCCACGGCTGGGATAATGGACTCAACCTCTTCCCTGGCTATACCAATCTCCCCTCCGTAGCTGGAGAATATGATCATGTCCCCCTCTACCTTGTATGACTCAACGTTAACTGTACGCCCGTTTTTGAGAATAAGTGTGTAGTCGGCAAATAAAGGCGTTACCGAGCCAAAAACGACCGCAAATCCAATCAGGAGACCGCTAAGAGTTATCAACATGTGATTAAAATTTAGGCATGCAATCGAGTGATTCATCAACAACTTGTATGGTTTATAAGGTGATCCGTGCAAAACTTTAATGGGCCTTTGCGTGGCTGTCATAAGAGTCTCCTGTTGGCAACTGGGTTATTCCACTTATACCATTTCTTCCATCGCGGCCTAACTCCTTGATTATAATAGGTATTGGGTCGAGCTACAAGCCTTTTTTAAGGGTCTGGAAAAGACTTGATTGGCCGCTACATCAGCCTATATCAGCATGGCGGAGGAGAGTCAAAGCGTATGGGTGGGGGGTTCTAGCTTGCCGGGATGAAGTGATGAATCAACGGGTGCGGTCTATTTGTCAACAACTATGAGTCGGCGATCCAGGCGACCAGATTCTGGTTAAAATGGACGGTGGAACCTCAGGGTGAAGCAGACGCCGAGCCAAGGTTTTTTTGCTGCATCTTCTGGATGAGTGCGTCGCGTTCCTTTTCCGTCTGGACCATCTGTTTTCTTAGCTCACTGAGTTCTTTTTCCTTTGCGCTGTAGGCCGGCGGAGGAACATTGACCCTTCGGGCCCCAGCCGCGCGATTTCGCTGGGCGTCTTTTAGTCTCGACTGAAGGTCGGCTGTCCGTCCTCTGATGGCCTCTTGGCCTTCAAGAATACCGGGATTAGGGCCGGATGATCCTCGAGTGGCAACTGAATAACGATCCGTCAATCGCTTGAGCTGATCGGTTTTCTCTTTGATTCTCCCTAGGTACTCTGCCTCCTCCGTCAACTTCGCGGGTGGTGCTTCTGCCCTTTTATTCTGCACCTCGCCTGCCGAAACTTTACCTGTGTCCCTGGGAGGGGAGTCTTTACTGGCCTGTCGCCTTGTGACCGTTGGCTGGATCCGATTGGAATCAGGGACAACCATTCCTCTCTCTTCATCGGCCCCAGGATTGATGATGGACTCGATTTGATCTTTTGCGATACCGAACTCTCCGCCCATACCACGAACCTTGATCATTTCGCCCTCTTCTCGGTAGCTTTTGACAGTGATGCGTCGTCCGTTTTTTAAGACAATGGTGTAATTCGCAAACAAGACTCCTGTCCAGCAGAATATGAGGGCAAGGCCGAGAGGAAGGGCTCTTTTGATGCGAATCATAACGATATTTTACCACGTATCTTCTCGCCGAGGCAAATTGCGATTTTTGGGCAGGAGGCATGAAACGTTTACTCCCAACGGGATTCATGTTATTTTTTCTCCTGTTTGTATAGCTGGAAGTAAGGGTAGATTATCCGTAGAACTATTATGAACCTGTCCGTTCTTCGGTCCCTTTCCGTTGTTTTATTTCTCGCAAGTCTCACCATTGTTACCGGAGTATCATGGGGGGCTGAGCCAAAGGTACGGATTATTTCCCCCAAGGACGGGTCACATATTAACCAAGACAAGAACATTGTCCTGGTCACCGGTAAGGTATCCACCAAGGGCGTATCCATCCCCAATGTCGATCTCTTTTTTGTCCTCGATGTCTCCGCGAGCACCGCACATTATGCGGGGGTAGAGTTCAGTGATAAGGATCTACCTACCACCTTGGGCCGGGGGCGATTTAGCGGATTGCATACGGGGATCTTTGGTGGCGCTCTCGGAGGTGGTAGGCCGATTATGCTGGATATGAGGAGTTCCATTCTTGCGGCCGAGATTGCGGCGTCCCGCCGACTGCTCTCTCAGCTCAACTCAAAGACCACCCGCATTGGATTGATTACCTTTGGCGAGAGTGCTTCCTTGCTCCAACCGCTTACTCATGATTTTGCAAGGGTTGAAGAATCCCTGGCTGAAGTCTTTCTATCGGGGCCCCATGGTGGGACCCACATGGTGGGAGGAATTCGGTTAGGTATTAGAGAGTTGAGCGGGCTGGGGCGGAGTAAGCGAAGAAAAAATACCATCAAAGTTCAGATGCTACTCACCGACGGCTTTCCCACCTTACCCATTGGGAGGGGAAAGGAAGCTACTGTGGCGGACACCGATCTGGCCATCAACGCTGCGCGCATTGCCAAGAAGACGGGTATCAAGATCCACGTGTTCGCCCTAGGTGAGGATGCCCTCTCTTCCCCTCGCGCCGCAGTTGGAATTGCAAGGATGAGCGGCGGGATATTTACCCCCGTGGTCAGGCCGGCGGATATTTTGGCGGTGTTGGAAAAGGTGTCCGTCATCGGTGTGGACACGGTAGAGGTTTTCAATGAGACAACTGGAAAGAGGGCCTCTCAAATACGCCTAGCATCCGACGGTTTTTTCTCCTCTGCCCTGCCAATGGTCGAGGGAGTCAATCGGATCAACGTTCGGGCCCGGGTTAGCGGCGGGGGAATTGGGAAAGATTCCATATCGGTGGTCTATGAGCCAACCAAAAAGCGCTCTCTCGGGATAGAGGTGTTCATGGAAAAAGAGCGGAGCCTCAGTTTGGAGGTAGAAAAGCTGGGTAAGAATAGTGAGGAGATTCAAAGAGAGCTTGATCGTAGCCGGAGGGAAAAGGTGGGTCGGCCTCAAGATTTAGCTCCTGCGGGTGAGAAAAACCTGCAACCTTAGGTGGCAATGGTGATTTGTAGATCGTTCTGGATCCTGATTGGATACCTTGCACTAGTGACTTCTTTTGCGCTCGGTGCTGAAGCCCAACCTCAGCCAAAGCCTGATACCTCCCTCATTGACTTCTATTTCAGGGGTGGGCCTACCATGCACGTGATCCTCACCTGCTCTATACTTGCTCTGGCCATCATTATTGAACGGGCGGTGAATCTGCGTAAAGGGAAGATCATCTCCACCGCCTTCATTGAGGAGATCAAAAAGTACTGGTACAGGCGGGAAACCGAACGGGCGATTCAGGCCTGTCGGGAACACAACATCTCTTTTTCACGCGTGCTGCGCGCCGGGTTACTTCGTTTTGATCACGGAATCGATACGGTAGAGAAAGCCATCGAAGGGGCTGGGCAGCACGAGGCCGCGGTCCTTCGGCGCAATCTGATGCTCTTAGGATTTCTAGCCAACATTGCCCCCATGCTAGGGCTGTTCGGTACGGTGCTTGGGCTCACCCGTTCTTTCGATGTTATCGCCAGCTTCGGCCTGGCAGGTAATCCGGGCAACGTGGCAAGGGGGGTCTCAGAGGCCTTAATTACTACTGTATTTGGTCTAATGACCGGCATCCCCACTTTGGCTGCTTACTTCTATTTTAAACGTAAAGTTGAGGTCAGGGTGCTTGAGATGGAGGAGGTGTCGGTGGCCTTGATCGAGGACCTGTTCTATGAGGGGTACGAAGCCAGGCCCGCACCCTCTCGTGCCAGGGGTCAAGAGCGAGCAAGTCGACAAAGGGGGGGTGGTCGTGAAGCGTTGACCCAAGAGGATTAAATGCAATTTCTAAAAGAGCAAGAAGAAGACGTGGGGCTGAGCCTCACTTCCTTGATTGATGTCATCTTTCTCTTGCTGATTTTCTTTATCGTGACGACGACCCTGATTGATCCCACCAAAAAGCTCGAGATTCAGTTGCCCGAGGCAAAGGCGGCGTCGCCGGATAGCAAATCGATGCCGGTCACCATAGAGTTGGGGAGACGAGGGGCCGTGACCCTTAACGGGAAAGCCGTGAAGCTCAATACATTAGAAAGGCGTTTGAAAGAGTTAGCGAAAGAGAACAGGAAAAAGTCAGCTATTGTCCGAGCTGACAGACGACTGGATTATGGACAGGTGGTCAAAGTCTTGGGAATCTGCAGAGCAAGTGGATTCCTTGACATCGGGATTGCGGTCAAGTGAACCCCGTCACACAAGCTTACGCCCGTGGCTTTGCCCTGTGGGGTAACCTCTCAGTCGAGACCACTCATTTCAGTCGTGGATAATACTCCACGGGGTGGAGTCAATGACCGGATTGGGGTAAGATTAGGCCATGTTGCGCTACTTCACTGCCGGTGAGTCGCACGGCCCATGCCTGACTGTGATCATCGACGGGGTCCCGGCGGGATTCCCCATTGACGTAGAGAAGATCAATCATGACCTCTGGCGGCGTCAGCAGGGATACGGTCGTGGCGGACGGATGTTGATCGAAAAGGACGAAGTCCAGGTTCGATCCGGTATCCGTTGGGGAGCGACGTTGGGTTCACCAGTCGCCCTCGGGATAGAAAATCGGGACTGGAAGAACTGGACCAAAAAGATGTCTCCTCTCGCCGAGGATAGGGACGACTCCATTGCGGTCACCAAACCCCGTCCAGGGCACGCCGACCTCGCTGGTATTCTCAAGTACGGCCAATCTGACATTCGAAATATCTTGGAACGGGCCAGCGCCCGGGACACGGTCTCCCGCACCGCTGTGGGCTCTTTCTGTAAGCAGCTATTGGAACCCTTTGGGATCAAGGTCATGGGCTATATTCGCTCTTTAGGGGGCGTGGTGGCCCAAACTGAAGGGCTTACCTACGAAGAGATCTTTCAGAGCGCCGAGCAGTCTCCCGTGCGAGTCGCCGACAAAGAGGCCGAGGGGAAAATGATTACCCTTATCGATGAGTGCAAGAAGAAGGGCGATACTCTTGGGGGTGTCTTCGAAGTGGTAGCCATTGGGGTTCCGCCGGGCCTTGGGAGTCACACCCAATGGGACAGCAAGTTGGACGGTCGGCTAGCCCGGGCCCTCATGAGCATCCAGGCCATTAAAGGGGTTGAGATTGGCATTGGATTCGAGGGCGCACGCCGGAGAGGCTCCCAGGTCCATGATGAGATTTTTTTCGACCTGCAACAAAAGACTTCTCAAAGGACACCGAGAATCGGCCCCACTGGTTTCTACCGTGGCAGTAACAATTCGGGAGGGACGGAAGGCGGCATGTCCAATGGTGCGCCCCTGGTGGCCCATGTGGCTATGAAGCCCATTTCCACCCTCATGAGCCCCCTCCAGTCGGTGGATATTAGATCGAAACAGCCGGTGGACGCCTCAGTGGAACGCTCGGATGTCTGCGCCGCGCCGGCTGCCGCCGTGGTGGGAGAGTCGGTGGTGGCCTTTGAGCTGGCCCTTGCCTTCCTGGAGAAATTCGGTGGCGACTCCCTGGATGAAATCATGCGGAACTACCAGGGTTATCTGGAGCAGATTAAGAGTATCTAGGCCCTGATGGAATGTTCAATAGAACGACTCCAACGGAATGTTTCGCCCCGTGGAATACCGACTCGCCCGAGGTGGATTTGTTCGCCTGAAGCGTTATTCCACAGGGCGAGTCATCTTCTATCCGATTCCCTAAAAGCAAATTCAAGAGAAAATTTCAAATATCTTTGGCTAGTCCTTTGCCTAAAAACCTGAACAAGAACATTGCCATTACTGGTTTTATGGCCGTTGGTAAGAGCGTGGTAGGCCAGAGGCTGGCCCAAAGGCTAAGGCGGCCCTTTGTGGATCTGGATCATGCCATTGAAGATCGCGAGGGAAGCAGGGTGGAGGATATTTTTAGACTTAAGGGAGAGGCCTACTTTCGTAATCTGGAGAAGGAGACTTTGCAAGAGGTGCTGAACCAGGACGGGCAGGTGATTGCCACCGGAGGGGGCACTGTTACGGATGAAGAGAACCTGCAATTACTCAAATCGAAAAGCGTGCTGGTTTGTCTGACCGCCTCGCCCGGGAAATTGCTTCGACGATCAGGGCCCGAGAATCATCGCCCCCTGTTAAAAGGAAACGATCGATTGCAACGGATCGAGGAGCTTTTGAGACATCGGGAAGAGGTCTATCGCCAGGCCCATATCAGTGTCGACACGGAACACCTCCCGGTAGCCAAGGTGGTCGATGAGATTATAAAGGCAATAGACCAGCTGGCAGCTGGCAGTGAGCAGCGGGCAGCAAAGCGCTAAGCGCGAGGCGCAAAGCCTCTAATTAGTGACGAGTAACGAGGACTGAGTGCTGAGCGAGCAGCGTAAAGAGACAACAGACTACGGACAACGGACTACAGACTCCCGGTCGTCAGTCCGTAGATCCAAGTCAGAGGTCAGTAGTCGGTAGTCAGTGGTCTGTATCCTATCCTAGCTCATTGCTGCCATCTGTATACTGCCTACTGTCTTGCTGCTCCCTTTCTGGGGCTGATAGCTGAAAGCTGACGGCTGATAGCCTATTTTGCTTAACACTTAACACTGGCTTCGCTGTTTTCTGCGAGCTGCTCACTGCCATCTGCCTACTAGCTTGATTCAATTTCATCACGGGATTTTTCTCTTTCCCTGCGTAGCGCAATGACGAGCATGAGGATGAGACCTCCCCACACGATGGTCAGCACAAGTAGCATCACCACAAGGCTGCTTGAACTCATGGCTCCTCCAGCGTTCGATGGGCCATCCAGCGATTTAGCCATACAAAGATAAGCAGCACAACTCCCCACTGAAACAGACAGGTTCCCACTGACTCCACCTTGAGCGGGTTCCACCAACCCTCGGGGTCAGCACGAATGACAACCCAAAACCACCAACCGATCAGTGTAACCACTTCCACCGGGATGCAAACCTTGACCATAAGATCGTACCACCTTCCCACCCGGACATCGGTTCCCTCCGAATTAATATAGATTTC
>JACZQL010000058.1 GCA_022545745.1 Deltaproteobacteria bacterium
ATGGCCGAGATGGATACTTACAACGTGCTGAGTGCTTCGGATTTGGTATGGGTAGCCTCGGGGACGGCGACCCTTGAGGCGGCACTGCTGTGCAAACCCATGATTGTGGTCTACCGCTTGTCATGGTTAACCTACGCACTGGCACGGTTGCTGGTTCGCGTGAATCATATTGGAATGGTTAATATTGTTGCTGGGGACAGGGTGGTCCCGGAGCTGATTCAAGACGATGTGACAGAGGACAGGATTTGTACGGAGACTCAGCGGATTCTCACTGATACGAATCTGTGCCGACAGATGGTTAAGAGAATGGAAGAAGTGCGAGAACGATTGGGTTCTCCGGGCGCACCCCGGCGTGTGGCGGAGATGGCGCTTTCGTTAATCAATTAATTTGCTGCGGGAGGGAAAAGGTTGAGCAACTATCTAAGATTGCTGCAGTATCTCAAGCCCTATATCTGGCCCTACTTCTCCATCGCGATGGTCTGTATGGTGGGTTACAGTGCTACCATGGGCATACTTCCCTTTATTGTAGAAAGGATCTTTGACGACGTCTTTGCTCGCAGGGATCAGGAAGCCCTTCATTACCTCCCGTTCGTTATCGTCGCTGTATTTGCCCTTCGCGGCCTTATGAACTTCGGGCAAAGCTTCTTGACCGAGTACGTAGGCCTGCGAATCATTACCGATGTTCGGCACGCCATCAATCGTCATTTACAGTTTTTACCCCTTTCCTATTTTCAACGACATCCCACGGGCGAACTCATTTCACGTGTGAACAACGATGTGGGCTTGATTCGACAGGGGGTCACCAATTCTACCGCGTCCCTGCTGCGCGATTCAACCTCCATGTTGGCTCTGATCACAGTGGCCTTTCTAAAAGATTGGGTCTTGGCGACCATCGCCTTTGCGGTCTTCCCCGCGTCGGTTTTACCTGTGCTGCACATCACCAAAAACATTAAGCGACATACGAAGCGAGGGCAGATTAGCATTGCAAACCTGACCACAGTGTTACAGGAAAGTATACAAGGGAACCGTGTGGTTAAGGCCTTTGGTATGGAAAATTATGAGATCGAAAAATTTGCCCGAGAAAATTTGCGTCTTTTGAAGCAATTCGTTCGTGCGAGTCGGGCGAAGGCCGTGATCACCCCGGCCATGGAACTACTCTCTTCCATGGCCATCGGAGCAGTGGTTTGGTATGGCGGGTCCAGTGTGATCGGAGGCGGGCGAACCCAAGGGGAATTCATGGCATTCATGACGGCCATGTTCCTCATGTATCAACCCTTTAAGCATCTCAGCATGACCTATTCAACCATTTCCCAGGCCATGGCCGGTGCCGAGAGAGTATTCGAGATCCTTGACTATGTCCCTGAAATTAGGGATAAGCCTGGTTCTCGGCAAGCCCCACGTATTGTCCAGGGAGTTGAATTGCAGGATGTGAGCTTTGGCTATGGCCACGGGTTGGTTCTCAAGAACATCAACCTTAAATTGGATTGGGGTTCTGTGGTCGCTCTGGTGGGTATCAGTGGCGTGGGTAAGAGTACCTTGGCGGATCTAATCCTCCGGTTTTACGATGTGAGTTCAGGTAAAATCATGATCGATGGTGTCGATATCCGTGAGGTGACTCTTGAATCTCTTCGTTCCCAAATCGGAATTGTGACTCAACACACCTTTCTCTTTAACGATACCGTGAAAAATAACATTGCTTATGGAGAGCGAAGCAAGGATATGGATCAAATCGTGGCTGCGGCCGAAGCTGCTTATGCTCATGACTTTATTATGGGACTTCCTCAGGGCTATGACACGGTGGTCGGGGAAATGGGGATGAAGCTTTCGGGGGGACAACAACAAAGGTTGGCTATAGCCCGGGCTCTCCTCAAGGATGGCCCCATTCTTATCCTGGACGAGGCAACATCCGCCCTCGATGCAGAATCCGAGAGATCGGTCCAGGAGGCTCTAGAAAACCTCATGACTCGACGAACGACTTTAGTCATCGCTCACAGACTTTCTACCATTCGGAAAGCGGATCGGATTGCCGTCTTGTCGGAGGGGAGGATCGTTGAGGAGGGCACCCACGACGAGCTGTTGGCTCGAAAGACAGAGTACAGCAGGCTCTATACGTTACAGCTGTTGGAGCAGGAAGGTGATTCGCGGGGAGAAATTCTGCATTGAGCATTCATGATTTACTGGATTTACAACATTCTCATCACACTATTTTTAACGATGGGCCTGCTTTTGTTCCCTCTGGCCTTTTTGTTTGGAAGAAGGGTGTGGGAGGGTGCTCTGGAGAGAATGGCGGTATACCCCCAGGGGCTTAGGGAATCCCTAAGGGGCTTTCGCCCCATCTGGGTGCACGCGGTTTCAGTGGGCGAGGTGCGATCTGCGGCCTGTCTCACCCGGCAGATTAAGGCAAAGTACCCGGACCGGAAGATTCTTCTATCCACGGTGACTCGCGCAGGGAAGAAGATGGCCCGCCAGATAGATGCTGGGTTGGACGGTGTCGTTTATTTTCCCATCGACCACCCTTGGATTGTCCGCCGTGCCTTGCGTCTGTTTGATCCTTCTCTTTTGATCTTTCTGGAGACCGAAATTTGGCCAAATGTTTTGCGTTTGGCCTATGGCCAAGGGATTCCAACTCTGATGTTGAGTGGCCGAGTCTCTCCCCGCGCGTTTCGTCGCTATCGTGTTTTTGGGTGGTTTTTCTCTACTGTCCTGAAGAAGTTTACCTCTATTGGTATGCAAAATGGGGATAATGCGGAACGCATCATTCATTTGGGGGCAGATCCGGAAAAGGTCAGCATTACAGGCAACCTGAAGCAAGCCCCCGAGGATGGCGCGTTTGATGGAAGGAAAAAAGGGGAGAGGGACCTGGTTCTTGACAGCACAAAGGCCCGGAGAGTCCTGGTTGCAGGAAGTACCCATCGAGGTGAGGAAGAGGTTTTGCTGGATGTGTTTCAATTTCTCAAGTCACGCTTTCCCAATCTAATGCTGATCTTAGCCCCAAGGCATCCCCACCGCTTTGCTGAGGTGGAAAGACTGTTGCAGAGAAAAAGTGTGAGCTATGAGAAAAGGAGCCGGTTGAATGGTCAATTGGTCACTTGGCCTGATGTGATCTTTCTCGACACTATGGGTGATCTACCGGCAGTGTACGGCCTAGCGGACGTTACATTTGTTGGGGGCAGTTTGGTGGATGCGGGAGGGCATAACCCAATGGAGCCAGGACGATGGGGTAAACCCGTTTTGTTTGGCCCTCACATGACGAATTTCTCGGACATTGCCACGGAGATGAAAACAAAGGGGGGCGGTATTGAGGTCCAGAATGGAGAAGAACTGATTCGGGAAATAACCGCACTCCTGAATGACCCGCAAAAGGCCTTGAGGATGGGCAAACAAGCTCAGGAAGTGACGGGTGGGGACCATGGTGTGGTTGACCGGAGTATGAGTTTAATCAGCCCCTTTATTTAGTGCAGGGTTCTTTCGGCGACCCGTTGTGACTGTGGAAGTGAATGCTGAAAGCGTATGGCGGACCTTAGAGTTTGATGAATGGATGGGGGTTCTTTGGCTCGAAGAGTCTGGGAACGGAGAGGCCCTCTAGGGTGGCTTCTTTGGATTTTAGTCCTGCCTTTGTCCTTGTTTTATTCCTCGGTCATTAGAATTCGAAACTTTCTCTATTCAACCGGATGGAGGCCAAGCAGGGGGCTCCCTTGTGCCGTGGTGAGCGTGGGAAATCTGACAGTTGGGGAACGGGCAAGACTCCGACTACCTTGTGGCTCGCGGAAGAGCTGAGTCAGCAAGGATATAGGGTAGCGATACTCAGTCGCGGTTATAAGGGCACCGGTTCGAGTCCTAGGATACTGGAGCCCGGATTTGTGCAGGCGGATGACTCCTTGAGCGCGGGTGATGAACCGGTCATAATGGCTCAAATCTATGGGCAGAGGGTCGGCGTGGGGAAAAAGAGGTATGATGCGGCAAATCTGGTACTGCGTCATACCCCTATCGATGTTTTTCTATTGGACGATGGATTTCAGCATCGCCGTTGAAGCGTGATCTAGACCTTCTTCTGCTGGGACAAGAATGGAGCGGGTGGGTCATCCCTGCGGGCCCGTTTCGGGAACCCCGAAGTGCACTGTCGCGGGCCCACTTGTATCTCATTACAGGGTCCAGGGAGAAGTGGGAGGCAATCCTGGCTCGACGTGGAGGGCCATCAGAAACCTTCTGCGGTTGTCTTGAGCCTAAGTCACTATTGACCAAGGAGGAAGACGGGTGGAGGGAGTTACCCTTGGCGGAGATATGCCGCGCTAAGGTCATAGCAGTTTCGGCTATTGCGAACCCGGAATCATTTTATTGTATGATTCAAGAATGGGGTGGGGACATTGTCGAAGCAATGGAATTCCCAGATCATCATCGCTATTCTATCAAGGACTGGCAGGAGATCAGCCGAGCCTCCCGTCATGGGGAACGAATCATTACCACGGAAAAAGACATGGTGAAATTGATTCAATTTCCTTTTGCGAAAGGAAGCATTTTCGCTTTGCGAGTTAAGATGGTGGTAGAAAGGGGCGATGCTTTGATTAGGGCCGTGGAAAGGGCCATTCACTCGAAGAAGCAGAGTGTTGGGAGTGGGCAGCCGCTAGATGCTTAGTACCCATGCAGTCTTTGTGGATCGGGATGGCACTTTGATCCGTGAAGTCGGTTACCTCGCTCGCCAGGATCAGATTGAACTCCTGCCCCGGGTGCCGGAGGCTATTCGTTTGCTCCAATCCCATGGCCTTAAAGTGGTCATGATCACGAATCAGTCGGCCGTAGCACGTGGAATTATAAACGAACAGCAACTCCACAAGATCCACCGTGAGATTGAAAGGGCATTGGATCAAGGCGGCGCTTACCTGGACGGTCTGTATTATTGTCCTCACCATCCCACGGAAGGCACTTACCCCTACCGAGTCTCGTGTGGATGCCGTAAACCGCAGCCTGGCTTGGTGGAACGGGCATGTTTGGATCTGGGATTGGATTCGCGTGTCTCCTATGTCATTGGGGATCAGATGAGCGACATGGAGTTGGCCGCTCGCACTGGAGCCACGGGAATCTTGATTGAGTCTCAGACCTCAAGGGGGGGCAGATCTGGTGGCAAACGGGACGAACCCCCTTTTGTACCTGTGGCGGATTTCTGGACGGCCACTCGGAGGATCGTGCAGCATCATATCGGTAAGGGGACTCTACAAGAGAGGTGCAATTGAATGGGTCTGCCAGTTTATGGCAGCCATCGGTAATAGGAATTCGTGGCAAATTGACGGTCAAAGCTGATCGGAAAATGCTGACAGCATAGATCATGTAGGGAGGGTATCTCAATGCCAATCAGCCAGGACTTACTGGATATCTTAGCGTGTCCCAAATGTAAGGGGAACATTCATCTAAACGACCCTAGAGACGGCCTCATCTGTGACGCATGCCAGTTGATGTACCCCATCAGGGACGATATCCCAATCATGCTCATTGATGAGGCAGTCAAACTGTGAGGAACAAGGCCGAGACCTGAGAAGGTTCGGATAACTCGCTCATGGTCACCCCGGTACAGGTCCCCGGTCGCGGTAGGGGAGAGAGGATTCTAATCAACCAAACCAGCTATCTTGGCGATGTGATTTTGACGACTCCGCTCCTGGCGGAAATTCGCCGTTGTTATCCGGAGGCAGAATTGGATCTCCTCTGTACCCCACGGGCAACGAGTCTCGTAGACAATAATCCGGATATAGATCACATCGTCACAGATGATAAGAGGGGAGAAGGGCGAGGCCTAAAGGGAATGTGGCGCATGGCAATGGAATTGAGGCGCCGGCGTTATACCATGGCCCTGTCGCCTCATAAATCATTGCGCAGCGCCCTTCTTCTTTTTCTTGCCCGTATTCCTTGCCGGATCGGATTTCGCCAGAGCGCAGGATGGTTTCTCTATCATCATCGTGTGAATCGAGACACAAAATTACACGACGTTGATCGGAACCTTTCCCTACTCCAGGCCTTTGGGATGGATCCTGGGAGTTCTCAAAAGAAATTGCGAATTGAGGTGGACCCAGTGACCCGTGACCGCGTGGAACAAATTTGGCATTCGTTAGGACTCGAGAGGCGAGAAGGTCAGCTCATCTTTGGCCTGAATCCAGGGTCAGTCTGGCCTACCAAAAGGTGGTCTGTTGAGGGTTACGCGAATTTAATGGTTCAGTTGAAGAAGAAGTACCGGTGTGAAGTTGTCCTGTTCGGTGGTCCAGAGGACCGTGAAATTGCAGATAGGATCCAGGAGCTGTCCGGCCATGTTGGGTTAGATTTGGTGGGGCGCACCAGCCTACGCGAACTTCCCTGTGCCCTGGAACGATGCGACGTGTTCATTACCAATGATAGCGCTCCGATGCATATCGCCGTTGCCCGTGGGATCCCAGTGGTTGCGCTATTCTGCGCAACGACGCCCTCCTTGGGTTTTTATCCCTATTCCTCTAGGGCTACGGTCGTACAGAAGGAACTTCCCTGTCGCCCTTGTACTTCTCATGGGGGACGGCGTTGCCCTCTGGGAACAGAGGACTGCATTCACTTGGTGGGGTCCGAAGATGTCTTACGAGGAGTTGAGCAGGTCATGAACGGTAAAGATCAAAGCGATTCCACAAGTGAGAATCCCTTCACGCCTAATTTCATTACGCTTTAGCTATTTCCATGTCTAGTCTGGGTGTCGTCGTGTTTAATCTCCGGGGGATGAAACATCTGCCGCAGTGCCTGGACAGTGTTCAGTGGGCGGACGCGGTGACGGTGTGGGACTTGGATCGAAACGGGAACCCTAATTCTATCAAAGAGACGGAGCGATTATCTCAGGAAATCAAGACCGATTGGGTGCTCCATCTCTGGGGGGAGGAGAAAGTAGGAAGGGAACTCAGGGAGGAACTCAATCTAGTTCGCCAAGCAGAGCTTCAAACATCTCCGCTATTTCACTTAATCCCCATCCGTTCCTTGCTACTGAATCGCTGGGTAAAAGGGAGTCTTTGGGGTCCGACACCCTCCTGCCGTCTCTGTCGTCAGGGTGTGAGTCTACCAGTAAGTTGGTGGAATTTGGACCGTGAGGTCCATG
>JACZQL010000503.1 GCA_022545745.1 Deltaproteobacteria bacterium
GACTAGGAGAAAACAGTGAAGATGGGTGAGGAGGAGGGTCGGCTTAACCTTTACGTATTTAGTGAAGGTCCAGTGACTTTTGAGACTCTAGAGGCCTTTCAGAAAGCGTATCCCAAGATCAAGGTCATCTCTGTTAAGGGTCGAGGATCTCAGCTTGTGCTGAGAGTGATGGCCGAACGGCGAGCTGAGAAGTACTTGGCGGATGTCTATACCGGCGGCAAAAGCAGCGTTTATTCCGTTCTCTATAGAGGGAAGGCTTTAGATCCAATCGAGCCTCACTTCATCTTGCCAGAGGTTGCAGATCAATCCAGGTGGTGGGACGGTCGCCACAAATATGTAGACCCGGAGGGAAAGTATATTTTTGCCTTCATGGGTAATGGTGGAGCCACTGCGGTCAATTACAATATAAAGCTCGCAAATCCAAAGGAGTTTAGCTCGCTCTGGAACCTGCTCAACCCGAAATGGAAAGGCAAAATCGTATCAATGGACCCTCGAGTACGAGGCTCTTTTAGCACCAATCTGCTCTTCTATTATCACCCGAAGTTTGGTCCGGAATTTATCAGGCAATTTTACGGTGGGATGGACGTGACATTCTCCCGGGATCGGCGTCAGGCGGTCAATTGGTTGGCAACGGGTAAATTTGCCCTATGTGTGCCTTGCACTTCTGATGAAATCGAACGGGCCATAAAGCAGGGTCTTCCCATAGCCGTCTATCGGGCCATGGATGAAGCCGCTAGGATGACCTCTGCCGGCGGTACCCTTAATTTGATGAACCGTGCACCTCATCCCAATGCTGCCAGAGTCTTCATAAATTGGTTACTTTCTCGGGAAGGCCAGATCCTGGCTCAAAAGGCAGGCTCAAACTCCCTCAGGACTGATATTCCGAAGGAGGACGTGGATCGAGAGAACCTAAGGATTAAAGGGTTGGACTATTTTGACTCGGATAATCCTAAGAATTCGAATCCCAGACCAGTAGTGAAACTTATTAGAAAAATTGTTGGGGCGAAAGTTGGCAGTCAAAGATAAGGCATGAAGTAATCGGCGGAAAAAAGGGGGATGTTCCATGTTGGATAGAGACAGCAACGATCTTTTATGCCGGGTTGGGCCGGGGACCCCGATGGGAGAATTGCTTCGTCGATACTGGATGCCCATCGGCCCTAAGGCTGAGATTGATGAAATGGGGAAAAGACCGGTGAGGCTCCTGGGGGAAGATTTGTTGGTTTTCAAGGACGGCAAAGGCAGATACGGGTTGCTGGCCGAGAAATGTTCCCATCGTGGGGCATCGCTTTGCTACGGAAAGGTTGAACAGGATGGAATTAGGTGTCCGTATCATGGATGGAAATATGACATCCATGGGAACTGTCTTGAGCAGCCTGCTGAGCCTCCCGAGGCTACCTCTAAGGATTCCATTCGACACCGTGCCTATCCTGTGCAGGGGCTGGGGGGACTCTTATTTGGCTATTTAGGTCCATCGCCCGCGCCTTTGCTCCCCAGGTATGATGCGCTGGTAAAAGAGGGTTGCATTCGGCAAATAGAGATTCGTCCGGTACACGAGTGTAACTGGCTCCAGCCTATGGAAAATAGCGTTGATCCAGCGCACTTTTACTGGCTTCATGCCTACGCAGGCGGTCACCAGGCAAACGAGAGGGACGATTTGAAGGATGAGCGATTTGAAGTTGAGGTATTCGAGTATGGCCTTTATAAGTATCACCATCGTCCGAAGACCATTGAGATCCATCCGTTAGTGTTTCCCCACATACGCAGGGGTCCACAAAATGCCATTCACTTCTATATTCCTATGGATGACACGCACACTGGGATCATGTCTGTGAAATATCGACAGGCCCAGGACGGTGGGACTGCCGTACAAAAAGAGGTTCCTTTTAAATACCTGCCCCCGATCAAGGAGGTCCACAATGACAACGGGTTTCTCAGGCAAAAGTATCACATGAAGACCATTCCCGATCAGGATGGCATGGCCTGGGAGACTCAAGGTCTCATGGCTGACAGGACCAAGGAGCATTTGGTCTCAAGCGATA
>JACZQL010000059.1 GCA_022545745.1 Deltaproteobacteria bacterium
GGGTGTCCTGGGTCGCGTCGTGGAACCCGAAGAGCTATTCCTGCCCAGCACCCTTGGCACCATCTAACCTTGCCCTAACGCTATTAACGCCGATCCGCGCGGCATTCAAAAATTTCGGATCGGGGTTGAAATGGCTGGCCCAAGATCGCACATGGCTCACTCATTTTTGTCGGATCGGGGTTAACGGCAAGGCGCCCCATTTCATTATTAAAGTAAAATTTCTCTTAGTGAGCGCATTTCTGGCAAGGGTTAGGGGCCTATGGTAGAAAAGGCGACGAGGACGGTTAATGTTTATTCCCCGGCTCCTAGTTCTTTTCGCAGTGTTTTTTTTACTGACCGGTTGCCTGCGTAAGGAGGAAATGCAGCTTACCTATGCCCAGCGCTGTCTGGGTTGTCATGGTCCATCCGGAAGAGGGGATGGTCCCATCGCCGCCGCCCTGCCGAACCCCGTGCCAGATTTTAGGAACACGGTAAAGCAGAAGAGCGTGATTCAAATTCGCAGTGTGATCAAGAGGGGGAGGGGCGTCATGCCAGCCTTCGAGCCGGCCCTGCGGAAATACGAGATCCAAGACATGGTGCGCTTCGTGCGGATCCTGAGCCTGGAGGGTCGCAACCCTGAGTGGTGGGAGAAATTTGAGCCTCTCATTTGGGCCCACTGTAGTGTGCCCTGGCAGTACGTGTACGGCTACGACAAGCCCCAGAACGGGGAGAACGGATGATCCGTAGGAAAGGGTTCCAGGTCATTACGATCCTTTGGGTCACGGGATGTCTTGTCCTTGGGGGTTGGTTGCTGGTGTGGGCACATCACCCCGGAGCGGGCTCTAAGGCACACGAACTCGAGCGGCGCGAAGTCAATATGCCCATCCCAGACTTTTCGCTGACGGATCAAAAGGGAGAGCCGTTTGAGTTCAAGACCTTAAGGGGTAAGATCGTCCTTTTAACCTTCGTCTACACCACTTGCCCGGATGTTTGTCCTCTGG
Source organism: Deltaproteobacteria bacterium (assembly GCA_022545745.1). The sequence continues at coordinate 981 of JACZQL010000059.1, forward strand.
TTACCGTTAGCATGCGATCGGTGCAGAAAGACTTGAGTCCCAAAGAGCGCGAGTCCGTCTATTTACTTTCGGTTACCACGGATCCGGAAATTGATAAGCCCGAAATTCTAAAGGCCTACGGCGAGCGCCACCAGGTGGATTTCACCAACTGGTCATTGCTCACAGGAAATATTCAGCAGCTCGCCCTCATTTGGAAGGCCTTTGGGATCAAGGTGCTGAAGAAGGCCCGCGGATTGGTAAGCCATACCTCGCTGACTGCGCTGATGGACAAAAAAGGGGTTGTCCGTTTGATTTACGATGGTACGGCCCCCGACGCCAAAGTCATCCTGGAAGATTTACGCATGCTTCTCGCCTCTGGTTAGACGTGAGGAGCCATTGATGGTGAACTCGCGTGAAGACGCAAAGGGCGCCACGGGAAATACGCTAAGCGCATGGCACAAAGCGCATAGCGCGGTCAGGACTGAGTTCCGAGTGCTGAGTACTGAGTGAGAAGGGTAAAGAGACAACAGACTACGGACAACGGACTACAGACTCCCAGTTGTCATTCCTTGATCCGGGTCAAAGGTCAGTAGTCGGTAGTCAGTGGTCCCGAATCCCCAAGGACGCTTTGCGCCATGCGCTATGCTCTTTGCGCCTAGCGTCTTGGTACGATACACATTGTTGAAATCGCTCTGCCGATCATTTGATAGGTAAGAATCTAACTGTCCCCATGGGCGGTTGGTGATAGTACAGAACTGAACGGAGGGGTCTGAGGATTATGGCGTCATCAATAGAGGTGGAATTTTTGAAGGTCCTCGCGTGCGTGGCCTGGGCGGACGAGGAAGTGACCACGGAGGAAATGAACTTCATCAAGCAGTTTGTGCGAAAGTTTGACTTGAGCGGAGACGATTGGGCGCAGGTGGAGATGTATTTGGTTGAGAAAGTGGAACTAGAGGAGATGAAACAGGTAACGCAGCGGTTCCTATCACGCGCCCGTCGGAAGAAAGAACGTGAAATGCTTGTGAAGGCTGTGGAGGATCTTCTTCAGGGCAATGAAAGTCTTACCCCTCAGGAGAAGGAATGGCTGCGGGACTTGGAGGAGGTGGTGGCCGAGAGCAAAGGCGCCGCGTTTCTTTTGGACGGACTGAGGAGCCTTCTCAGGATCGGCGGCACGACCCAGGAGACGCAGGACGGTAGTCGCGAGGCCGATCTCCATGACTTCATCCATAACCGTGTACTGTTTAAATTGCGTCGTAGACTTGGTTCGAAACAGCTCGAAAAAGAGGGGTCCCCAGACAAACTCAAAAGGCTGACGCTGAGCGCCGCGCTATTGGGCCGAGTGGGTTATGTGGACAATGACTTTTTACCTCAGGAAGAGGCCTATATGAAAAAGGTCCTTCATGAAATATGGGGAACCTCAGAAGCTGCGGTTGGAGCGGTAACTGAGGTCGCCTTAGAAACGGTCCGTCAAGGAGTGGATCTTCACCGCTTGGTTCAAGAGGTGAAACGTATCATGCCAATGCCTGAGCGAAAACGTCTCATTGAGGGTGTCTTTGCCCTATCTAAGGCCGAGGGCAAGATGTCACATGAAGAAGTAGAGGAAATCCGGAAGATTGCATACATGCTGGATTTTTCCCACAAGCTATTCATTGAGTCCAAGCTGAAGGTCCTGCGGCCAGGTAGTGAGCAGTAAGCAGCTAACAGAGCATCCAGGGCTCCTAGCTTGCTAGCACATGTTCCAACTTTACAATTTGAACTTTGCGATCAGAGGATCAGAGCTGATAACTGACGGCTGACAGCTAACGACTACCCAACCGTTTTGTGATCTCCTGGTCGATGTGCCACATGGCCACGCAGTCGTCTTCGTTGTAGAGGACGGCCTTATTGATTTTGTCTTTTTCCTTGCTGTCCAGGTAATCCCAATAGCAGACCATGGATTCGAAGGCCCCGAAGGCCTTCTGCCGCCAGTGAAATCCCAATGCAGGGGCCACACATTTGATTGAAAATGAGGGTACAGGCAGGTAGACGGCCGATTGGATCAAAGGCTTCAGGTCAACGCAAGATGAGATCAATGCCTGCAAGGACCCTTCCAGGGCAGGCCAACGCTTCATGACATACATCATTTGCCTGATCTCAAAATTGGTCCAGTGGTAGAGGCGAGTCGTGTCTACCTCACCCACATAATCAAGGAACTCTGTAAAGATCCTTCCTTCATCCTGCGCCCCGCGGGCAAGAAATTTGACAAACTGATCCCGCTCGGCATCCCAACATCCGATCAGGTAGACATGCGGGGGTTCTGTGGGATGAACCTCGTCTGAAGTCTCGAAATCAAAATAGAGGTGCCGTTTGGCTCGGGGGATGGCGAGGCTCGTCCCGGGCTTGGCAATGGGACCATTTGTTTTATAGGCCTGCGCTACATAATAAGCCGCCACCCCATAGGCCTTGCCAAGGATCTCACGAGTCTCTTCCAGTCGAAGACTCCAAAGCTGGTCGAGTCTATCAATTCCTGCCTGCCGCAGTTTTTCGCGTTCCCGAGCGCCAAGGCCTGCCAAGAGGACGAGATCTTTATTTGTCTCCACTAGTTTTTTGCCGTATTGGCGCCATGGGGAGTCTGTGACATCGGGCGGGCGTCCAGGCTCGGGGATCCATCGGCCATCGCGCAGGTCCTTCCACTTGGAAAGGTTTTCATCGAGTTGCTTCTCTGCTTCAGAATAAAAGACTTTCTCTTCCCTGTTGGGTAGGGCGACCGTGAGCCTCTCGGGGGTGTACCCTTGGATGCGCGCCATCATCCTGTTGTAGGAGGCTGTTTGAAGGACATGATAATCTCGCAAGGACTTGGACCTTTTCACCTCCACCGGGTAATAGTGATACGGACCCAGATCGGACGCGTGAGTGTCGTCGCGGATTAGGAGATCGGCCTTTCCGTAGCTTTCCCCCTGCAAGTCCCAGAGTTGTGGTTGAGTAATGACGGGGACTCCCGCCAAGATTGCCTCCAAGGTGTTCTTGAGGGCCGCAAAACCGAAGGCGGGTTCGATCTTCACCGCGTCTGGGTAATGTTCCTGAATCCAGGCATGCTCAAATTCTACTCCCTGCTGCATCCGGATCTTTTGGTAGCGAGTGGTTTCGTCCACAGCCTCTGAACGCGGGGCGTGATATTCGCACCATATCCAGAACGGATCGTGGAGGAGCTGGTAGGCTAGGGAGGGGCGAAAAGCAGTACGCCGATTGAGTTTTTGCCCGCCAGTGGCTCGTTGGAGAAGGTCCGGGAGGGTCAACTTGGCGCCGCTAGCGCGATTCGGTAAGGGTAAATTGAGCTGAATTCGGGTTCCTCCTTAGGATTGTGCTGTTTAAATGTGTGGGTTAAAGCCCGCCTTGCAACTTGCAGATGAACTGGGAGCGATCTTATCGGAAACGCAAACCAATGGGAAGGATTCTTCCGAGGGTTTCATCCCGTGAGATGCCGGTGTTGCTGATTTCAACCGGACTGGGATACCTCCCCGTAGAGCCGATCCGTTTTGGCCGCCATGATTAGGTCGTTGCGGTGGAGATCTCGGATTTTGTGTGTCCACCAAGTGATGGTCACTCTCCCCCACTCGGTGGTGAGCCGAGGATGGTGGCCTTCAGCTTCTGCGAGCTCTCCTACGCCATTGGTGAAGGCAAGGGCCTTCACAAAGTTCGGAAAGCGAAACCCGCGCTCAAGCTTGCGGATCCCGGCTTCCTCTATGAGCTTCCATTCCGGTATTTCAGGATGGAATTGGTTGATCTCTGAGTCAGTCACATGGGGGGAATCGACTCGGCACGCGGTACACTTCTCTTCGGTCAACTGTGACATAGTTACCCTCCCGTTTGATTTGGGATTGCCCTTTTCAAGATAGCCGATTCGTTCCTTCCAAGAAAGAGACGGATGGGTTCCTCACCTCACGCAGGCAAGTGTTTCACGAGAGAGCGAAAGGTTTCCAGATCTTTTGCTGATTCCTCACTGAGGGAGCACCAACGAAAATCGTCAGCGTAGATTCGAACCGTGGGTTTCATCCCATGAATTGAAGGCAATAGATCTCGTAGCGTATCGTACCACGCTCGCCTTTCATCGCGGTCTGGGGGTTCGTCATCCTTTGCGTTGATTTGCTGACAGATCTCTCTCCAGCGGGCCATCGAAAACCCCACTTCCCATCCGGTGGGATAGTGTTTGAGAGTCACCAAACGGGACTCTGTGAAGTGTTGGCTCTCGTCAAACTCCACGATCAATCCGGCGCTGGAGAGGTAAAAATCGCAGGGGGGCATCCATTCTGCCTTGATATAGTCTGTATAGCCCCTCAGTTGGTTGAGATGTTGCTGAATTTCCTCCAATGCATGCCCCATGGGAGTACCGCTGTAGGGCTGCGGCTTGGTGGGCCATGAAAATGAATGGTTGAGCCGGCACTCTCCGTAAATGGCAGTGAGCAACTGGCGGATTCGTACCTTACAGTCCCTGCATCTTTCTGAATGGTAAGCAGTAGAGTCCATATCTCTTTGAGTCTAGCACGCTGCTGAAAAAGACTCATATGCCACCAGCCTGCAAACAGCTTTTTTTAACAATCTGCTAGGTAACGCTTTTATCCCGTGTCAAGCCGTAAAGGGCATTCAAGACCCTACCCTCCTGAAGGTGAGCGAACATAATCGACAATCAGGGACCCATCCGCTAGACTCATATCGGCCATGGATCACCCAGTTAAATCAGGACCCATCTTGATTGTAGAGGACGACAAAAAGACGGCCTCCCTGGTCGCCCTTTACCTTGAGAGGGAAGGTTTCAAAACCATCACTGCCCACGATGGCCAGAGGGGCCTGGAACTGGCAAAGCGGCATCACCCAAAATTTGTGATCCTGGATTTGATGCTGCCGAAAGTGGATGGGTGGGAGATCTGTAAGGAGCTAAGACAATCATCCAATGTCCCCATCCTGATCCTCACCGCCAGGGAGGAGGAGATGGACCGGGTCCTGGGCTTGTCCCTCGGCGCCGATGATTACGTTGTGAAGCCTTTCAGCCCTAGGGAGTTGACGGCCAGGGTAAAGGCCATATTGCGGCGCGTGAGTCCCGATTCGTCCCAAGGAAAAGGGCTGGGGCCTCAAGGGGGACTTGCCTTGGATCCTGAAAAGCGGAAGGTGACCCTAAAGGGCCGGCCTATTTCACTCACGAGTTTTGAGTTCAAGCTCCTCCAAGTCCTGATGGAATCTCCAGGGCGTGTCTTTTTGCGGGAAGAGCTACTCAACCACCTCTATCCCCATGGTGAGGCGGTCATCGACCGTGTCATTGATGTCCATATCGGGAAGCTCAGGCAGAAGATCGAACCGGACCTATCAAAACCTCGATACCTGTTGACCGTGAGGGGTGTCGGCTACCAATTAGCCGAATGGGATGAATAATCTAACGTAGACTCGGAAATGAAAAGCCGCCTGCTCTGGAAGCTTTTGGGAATCAACATCCTCGTCATCGGTGTGGTCATTCTCATCGTGTGGCTTGCCATCGATTATCTTGCCTCGGACTACTTCATGACGTTGATGAAGGAGTACAACATCTCACCGGCGGCTGTCCATCGGATGTTCCTGGACGCAACCCATCGCTCCCTTATCTGGGCGAGCCTCGCGACCCTGGCCCTTGCCGTAATTCTCAGCTTCCTGCTGACGAGAAAAGTGTTAAATCCCCTCTCCCAAATGACGGGGATTACGAGGAAAATCGCCTCGGGGGATTATCGGCCCGCGTGCAGATCTCTTCCAACGACGAGACCGGCCAGTTGGCCTCCGCTTTCAATCAGATGGCGGACAGCCTCCAGAGGATCGAACAACTGAGAAAGACCATGGTGATCGATGTAGCCCATGAGCTACGCACTCCTCTGACGAACATCCGGGGATATCTAGAGGCCTTGAGCGATGGGGTGGTGGCCCCCTCGAAGGAAACCATGGAGTCCCTCCAGGAGGAGACCATACGGTTGGCTCAATTGGTTGAGGATCTCCTCCAGTTGGCCCATGCGGATGCATCCAGGGGGACCCTCCATCCGAGGAAGGTTGATCTTCCGGCCCTGGCTTCAAAAACCCTGGAACTCTTTCGTCCCAAGTTC